>NZ_JAOALE010000037.1:0-26254 GCF_047462575.1 Synechococcus sp. 'PEA 65AY6A-5F PE A' | reverse complement strand
GTTGGTTTGCTAAGTGCTGCTATTGTACCCCTTGAGCCCTTAACAGGCTGTAGCAAACAGGTGTTCATAGCTTTGCTCCCAAATCAAGATAGATTATGAAGAGATGTGCTTACCTTGAGTGTCTCTCATTGCAAGTTAAAAATTGGGTAAATAGACTACATTTTAGAAGGCTCTTGGCAAATTTAAGATTGTTTTCTTATTCGGTTCTTGGGGAGGCGCTAGGGTGCAACGGGGATCCATGTAAACCCAGATGGGTTTAGCTAAATGAGCAGGAAGGGAAAGTTGGCCACTGGGTAGGAGTAGGATCCACTCAGGGTGACGTTGGATAACCTGGAGATAGGTACCTGGAGTGAGACCCATTTGCTGCAATTGGGCGCAAGCAGCTTCGGATCCGCGCAGTTGGTAGATGCGACCTTCTTCTCCAACCTTCATGAGTTGGAGAGGAGATATGGTTATTGAGATCTTAGGGACGGTGGGCGGTGCCAACATATAGGGATCCCTAATCTTAGAAGAGGCCATTTGAGCCTTGCCCGAGTCCATTTGCGAGCAGCTTGGAAGCAGCGATCTATCAAACCAAGTAAGCTTCCTGGTGAGTGCGAATCGTACAATTGGAGCGAGGTTTAGCCACGCAGAGCAGCACAAATCCTTTGGCTATTTGCTCCTCATCCAGAAAGGTTTGCTCCGATTGATCGACTTCTCCTTCTACCACTTTGGCTACGCAAGAGGAACAACTACCGGAGCGGCAGGAAGAGGGCAAGTCCACATCTTGATCCTCAGCCGCTTCTAGGATGGTTGAATCTTCATCTACTGAGATATAGGTATCAAGCTGTCGTTTTAGGTTAACCAAGTGAACTGTGTAGGTAGCCATGATGAGATCTCCAGAGAGTTGACGAGGGGTAAACAAGGGAGCTTAGGCAGGGATCCCAGGGCTGCATTCGCCTCGCTCTCCCGAAGAGCTGCAGCCGGCACAGCCGCCAACGGGATCCGGACAACCATAGTCTTGAAAGACTCGGAAGAGCTTCTCCTGCTGCGGGGTAGAAGTGAGAAAGGTTTGATACGCTTTTTCCAGCGCTTGCCGGGCTTGCTCCAGCCATTCTTCTTCGCTGCCCTGGAAGTGCTCCAGAGGAGCCAAATACTGAGCAAATTTGCGTAAGATATGCAGGCGATTCACGTTGACCACCCGCGGATCGTAGGGGAGCTCGAAAAAAGCGAAATAATCCTCGGCATTGACTAGGGCTTGGAAGTCTTTCCAACGGCGGTTGTGGTTCCAACTCATCGGCAGGTCTCCAGGGTTTTCAAGCGTTGTCTGAGGGTGTGCAGCCGGGCAAACAGGGCATAGGTGCGGGCTGCCAAGTCGGGGAGTCGCTCGAACCCGTCGGGTAGCCCCTCGGCCAGATCGTGCAGATCCATTTTCAGTTGGCCTGCTTTGCTGTTTAGGCGCTTGATCTCGCTGCGGAGCTGGTCGGCAGAGAGGTGTTCGAAGGGCTCGAAAGCCAGGTCGTTCACAACATTCTCAACGTCACTCTCATTCAACATGGGCAAGGCACTCCTGATGGCTAAAGAAATTGCTGCACAGACAAAAGGGGAGGCAGGCGGCTACAGTCGGCCCACCTCAGGGTAGGTTCGGGCCAGTTGGATCCCTTTGTCGATAAGGGCAGTAGCTTTTTCAGTGAGCTGTTCGAGAGACTCGAAACCGAAGCGATGGGCGTCTCGCAGGGTGTTGACCACCAACAACAACCGCCCTGAGAAGACCAGCACCCAACCAAAGCCTTCGCTGTTGAGATCCAGCACCACCTGAGCTAGGAGGCCCGTTTCCTTTTCAATCAGGGCGGCAATGGCGCGGTAGTAGATGAGAATGCGGCTCCGCACTGCCGGATCCACCTCCCCTTCCAGGGATATTTGGCGCTTCTGGGCTTTGGTGACGACAAAGGGCTTGAGCAGCAACTCATCCCTCCAGGTGCGGTAGGTGCCGTAGGGATCCGCCGCCCGCATCTGGCGAACGATCTCCTGCAGGATGGGGCTGGTCGAGGGGGAAAGAGGGGTAACCGTCATGGCTAAACCTCCGCAGGGGAAGTAGAGGGATTTGGGGCTTCGGCTTTGCGGGCGCGCTCGGCCAAGAGCACTTTGCGCAGCCAGGGGGGAGGATTGTGCAGGGTGGTTACCAGGCGCTGCAACAAGCTCTCGATGGATTCTTCTTCCGACTGCACTTTGATGGGGGTGATGCGGCGGTTGATCAGGCGGGCGGCGGCACTGCTGCCAATGGCAGCCACGTAGATGAGGGTGACATCGGCCAAAGCCTGCAGCTTGGGCACCAGCTTGTCCTCGTTGCCATCTGCCTCCAAGTTGCCCCCAAAGGTGAGGGTCTTACAAAATCGGTAGCCTTCGGGGGTGACTTCGTAGAGGTCGATCTGGTTGGCCCAGCCAAAGTGGGCATTGACGTGCTTGCCGTCGCGGGTTGTAAAGGCCACTTGCATAGGCGTTCTCCTTAGAACCGTGAACTTGAGGGTTTAGGGGAGCTAGGGGGATCTAGCTCGAAGCTCTGGATCCCTTAGAATCCATGCCCAGAAACCTGGGGTGGGCTGGGGTGACGGGCTTCCTCCTGCTCCATCAGCAGGTTGCCGACGGCAAACAGTTGGGATAGGGTGCCGCGATAGCCCACCTGACAGATGTGGTTGGCCCCCAGCCGGTCGAAGATAGGGATCCCCATTCGATGCACTGGGATCCCCAGCCGCTTGCCCAGGCGCGCCACGTGGGAGTTGCCCACCAGCAGGTCAGCCCCGGGTGCTAGCTCCTCCAGATCCCCCAGATCTCCCACCCGCACTGCCTCAATGGGAAGGGTGGTCAAGTGGGGATCCGGTGTGGGACTGATGGCCGCCTGGATCTGACAGCCCATATCCAGCAGCCAGTCCACCCACCCCCAGAGCAGATCGGCTTCTAGGGCCAAGGCAATCCGCTGGTTGCCGAAGAAAAAGTGGCAATCCAGGAGGGCATCCTGGACTTGGCTGCGCTGGCGGCGGTAGCGAGAGGGCACTGGCTGCTGGCTGTGATCGGCCAAGGTTGCCAAAAAGGGATCCACAGCCTTGAGACCGGTCAGGTGGGGGAAAACCCGATAGGGGGTGCCAAAGCGCTGGGCCAGGATCTGAGCGGCAGGGCGCATGCTCTCGCCGACAGCTATGGTGAGGCCGGAACGCCCGAGCTGGCGCAATTGCTCAAGGGTGGTGCCGCCGTCTGGGGTCGCCCTAAAGCCGGTGCCCAAGTGTCCGTCCAGGGAACCCGCGGGATCCGGCACCAGGATCGGCTCTAGGCCAAAAGCCTCCGCCATTTCTTTGATCTCCTGGGCGTCGGCAGGGGTGAGGGCAGGCCCGCACAGCACCGTTACCTGGGCAGGGCGGACGGATCCCGACGGCGATTCCGGCAGGGTGCTGACCAAGCTGTTGACGGCGATGGCATAGCCGTCTTGCAGGGATCCCTTAAAGTCAGGCGTGGAGGCCAAGACAATGGGCAGATCCTGCAATTGCGGCTGGCGTCGGCGCAGCTCCCGCAGGATGCGCGGCATATCGTCCCCGCGGGTTTCCGTGAGGCCGGTGGTCAGAAGACCAATCAGCTCCGGCTGGGCCTTCTCCACCAAGGTGAGGATGGCAGCTTCGACATTCTCCTCGCCTCCCAAGATGGTGTCCACTTCGGACATGGCAGTGGTGGACATGGGAATGGCCTCGCGGAAATGACGTACCAGCAGCGCTTTGGCAAAGGCCGTACAGCCTTGGGAACCGTGGAAGAGCGGCAGACAGCCCTTGATCCCCAGAAAGGCCAGGGCCGCTCCCAGCGGAGCGCTGAGTTTGAGGGGGTTGACGCTGAGAGGCTTGCGTTCTTGGATGAGCTGGGCCATCATCCCACCTCCTCTTCGGCTGGAGTCTCCCAGGGGGCAGGCCGTCGCAACTGCTCCCAGATGGGGCTGTGGAGGGCGGCATCGATCTCCCGCGCCAAGTTCACCAGGCCGCGATAGCCGGCATAAGCGTGGTGCCGCTCCTGGTTGATGTCCAGAAAGGGGATGCGGGCCTTGAGGGCGGTGTACTGGTTGCGTCCGCCGGCGATGAGCAAGTCCGCTTTCGTGCGCTCCACCACCTTGAGCAGCTCTTGCGGGCTGCCCTTGTCCAAGAGAATGCCATCCTGGCCAAGCAGCTCGCGGATGCGGGCTTTGTCTTCTTCGGTGCTTTTGCGGGTGCTGGTGGCCGTTACCTGCATCCCCAGATCTCGAGCGGCGGAGATGATCGACCAACTTTTCACCCCGCCGGTATAAAGGACAACTCGTTTGCCCGCCAGCCGCTGCCGGTAGGGGGCCAAAGCCGCCTCGGTGGCGCGAGTTTCCCGCTCGATGAGGGCCTCGGTACGCTCCTGCAGTTCGGGATCCTTCAGCCCTTGGGCAATGGCCCGTAGGCAGTGGTTCATCTCCTGCAGCCCGTAAAAGGAAGCCTCAATGTAGGGGATCCCGTAGCGCTCCTGCATCTTGCGGCCCACATTGAGCAAGGCTTTAGCGCAGATGAGGACGTTCAGCTTGGCCCGGTGGGCGGTACAGATCTCGCGGTAGCGGCCATCGCCGGTGATCTTGGCCAAGATGCGGATCCCCAGCTCGTCAAACAGAGGCAAGACATCCCACAGCTCGCCGGCAATGTTGTACTCGCCGATGAGGTTAATGTCGCGGCGGGTGGTGTATTCCGGGGAGGCCGTGCCGATCACATAGTCCAGCAGCGCTTCTCCGGCCAGACGGTTACCCAAGTTTTTGCTGCCCACAAAGCCGGGCGCATTCACCGGAATGACCGGGATCCCAAGCTGGCGGCTGGCCCGCTGACACACGGCCTCCACATCGTCGCCAATGAGGGCAGTTACACAAGTGAGATAGACAAAAATGGCGGCAGGCTGGTATTTGGCCTGCAAGTCAAGGATGGCCTGGAACAGCTTTTCCTCCCCCCCGAAGATGATCTCGTTCTCGCTCAGATCGGTGGTGAAGCCCACCCGATAAAGCTGGGGGCCAGAAGAGAGGCTGCCCCGCGTCCCCCAAGAGTTGCCGCTGCAGGCGATTGGCCCATGTACTAGATGGGCGGCATCGGCGATCGGCACCAGGGCAATCGAAGCCCCGTCAAAGGCACAGCCTCCCTGCGCTCCTCCTGGCTTGGCTTGCTCGGCACAGACTTTGTTTTTGCCTTTGCCGTCTTTCTTGTGGTTGTGCTCGCAGGCGGTCTCGTTGAGCAGCTCCGCCACTTTAGTCCGGCTGATCAAGGGCATGATGGGATCTCCTGAGAAGAGGGGGGCTGGGGTTGAGCCGCAGCTTCGGCCAGATAAGCCGCCGCCCGTAGCCGCAGGGCGATGATCTCCTCGTAGAGGGGGTTGATGCGACAGAGGGCCGGAATGTGGACGGTGCGGGATCCCAGTCGGATATCCCGCTCAAAGGGACAGGAAGCCGGGATCAAACGACAAATCCAACGGGCCTGCCGGGATCCCCGAATTTCAATGCTGTTGAGCCAGCGGCGCGGCCACTTCAGGGCGGATCTGAAAATTGAGTTCAAAACCAGGCCGAGCCATCCCAAAGGGTTGCCGACTCTGGGAAAGGGAAGAGAAGGGTAGGGATAAGTCATGGCTTAAACCTCCGAATGGGTAGAATTGGTAACAAGAGGAGGGGGAGCACACCATTCAAAAATCTGCTCCAGTTGCTCCAAGGAAATCAGCCCGTAATGCCAGAGGATCATCGGCAGGGGGCCCTGTTCACACCCATGCCGTTTCAGGGCGAAGGTGAGGGCGGATTCCGGGATCCCAAGCTCGACTTGCAAAAACTGGAGCAGCGGCGCCCGATCGGGGGTAAGCATGGCAGAGTCTCCCAAAACGAGGGGTGGGCGTAGATGGGCAAGCTAGGATGGGGACAAGCCCAAAACCAAGCTGTCGGCAGCCAGAAAGTGGGCCAGGTGAAAGGCCCGTTCTTCCGTCCGCAGCAAAATCTGCTCGTAGAGGTGACGGGTGGCGCGATCCCCAACACTTTCCGCCAGAGCCGCCTGGCGACGCAGCAGATCGATTAGGCTTTGCTCGGCCCGCAAATCCGCTTCCAGCATGGGCCGCACGGCCAATGCATCGTCCCCTTCCGGGCTGAAGCAGCACAGCTCCGCCAGCTTGGCAAAGCTGGAGGCCGGGATCCCACCCAGGCCGTTCAGGCGCTCCCCCACCTCATGGGCGTGGTTCTGAACTTCCTGTAGACTTTCGTTGAAAAATTGGTGAATTGAGTAGAACTCTGCTCCTTCCACAACCAGATGGTGCTTCAGATACTGCAAATACAGCCCCTGAAGACTGGCCCAAACTAGGTTGAGGCCCTCGCAGATGGGAACCGTGATCTCCCGTCCCAGGTGAACGGGGTTGTCTCGGACTTGTTGGAAGGAGCGAGTCGAGGGGGATGGAGTGCTCATTGGCGCTACCAAAACGAGGTGAACAGGAGAAGCAAGGAGGCAAACGGCAGAGGTTCAGGGGTGGTCATCCCCTCCTGCAGATCTCTCAGGGGGATCCCAGGTTTGGAGAGACCAGCAGCGATCCAACCAATTCAGCCAGCCAGAGCGGTCAAGGGCGAAAAGGCGGAGCACACTGTGGACGAGGAGGGCTTCGGTGGGGGTGCGAATCATCACCCACAGTTGGCCGGTCGGGGTACAGCCACAGGTCAAATCCAGCTCCTGCAGACGGTAGAGAATCCGCCAGCGATCGCAACGGGGCACCTGCAGCACTTCAGCCGTTTTCGGTGGGGGAGAAACAAGGGGGGACATAAGCTCACCGGTTGGGAAGCAGGAGGGAGTCTCAGCAGAGGGCAGAACCGTTGGGTTTCTGTTCCCCCGCTTATATCCCCCGCTTATAGCAAGCGGCTGCAGGGGCTCAGGCTTGGCAGCGGGCGATCAGGATTGATTGAGTTATTGCCGATGTACTCAAACCCTGGAAGCTTGGCCCAGAGGGCAAAAAAAGTTTTTCTGAGGGCAGGGGGTTGAGTCTTTTGCCCGCAGGGATCCGGTATTTTTGGGGAAGGGTATGGGTATTTGAGCGAGTACATCCCCCCTGTCACAACAAGAAAGTCCGACGGCCTGCCGCCGCAATAGTCTTCACTTCCTTGGCGAGGACTTTGCCCCAGGGGGATCTTTCCTCAAACTCAAACGGCTATTTTCAATACACTTTTGGGCTGATACGATATTAAATCGTAGCAATTGATGCAAAACGCAGCCGAGGCTGCGGCGCTTGAGTGCATCTGAGCAGATTTTTAGTATTTCCTAAGCATTGCCCCAAGCCCTTGTCGAATCAGGGATTCCGGGGATCCTCCCCACAGCCGGATCCCCCGCCCCTTTGGGTCAAAATACGGCATCCCTGGCCTTGAAAAACCAGACCCTTGACCCCTAAAAAAAGTTGGATTTGGCCTGCCATCAGGCTTTGCAGGTCTTGAGTACAAAGCCAATAAACTCGATCAGTTCTACCGGGCTGAGTGCAACGGAGCGGGCAGAGGGCGGTTGATATAACCGCCAGTAACGTTCTATCCCCTGGTTGACCCCACTATGCCGCCCCTTTCAACTCCGCCCCGCCAGGGATCCCCCTTCCCATCGGCCTGCGCTTGCAGCAGCAGCCCCCGCCAGGCTCTCCCCCCTCATCTGCAGCAACGCATCGCCACCCATCCCTGCTACAGCGAAGCAGCTCACCATCACTACGCCCGCATGCACGTGGCGGTAGCCCCCGCCTGCAACATCCAGTGCAACTACTGCAACCGCAAGTTCGACTGTGCCAACGAGAGCCGGCCCGGTGTGGTCAGCGAGCTGCTGACCCCGGCGGAAGCCGCCCACAAAGTGCTGGTGATTGCCGGCAAGATCCCGCAACTGACGGTGGTGGGCATTGCTGGGCCTGGGGATCCCTTGGCCAACCCCAAGCAAACCTTCGAGACCTTTGCCCGCATTGCCGAGAAAGCTCCGGATCTCAAGCTTTGCCTTTCCACCAACGGCCTGATGTTGCCGGACTACATCGACGAGATCAAACGGCTGAACATCGACCACGTCACCCTGACCATCAACATGGTGGATCCAGAGATCGGAGCCAAGATCTACCCCTGGATCCGCTGGCGGCGCAAGCGCATTCGGGGGGTGGAGGCAGCCCGCATCCTGCACGAGCGGCAGATGGAAAGCCTGGATCTGTTGCGGGAGGCAGACATCCTCTGCAAAGTCAACTCCGTCCTGATTCCCGGCATCAACGACACCCACCTGCTGGAAGTGAACCGGGTGATCCAGGAGAAAGGGGCTTTCTTGCACAACATCATGCCCCTGATCTCGGCGCCTGAACACGGCACCTACTTCGGCCTTATCGGCCAGCGGGGCCCCACCCCTCAGGAGTTGAAAGCCCTGCAAGATCGGTGCTCCGGCAACATGCGGATGATGCGCCACTGTCGCCAGTGTCGGGCGGACGCGGTGGGCCTGCTGGGGGAAGACCGCAGCCAAGAGTTTACCAAGGAGCGCTTTATGCAGATGACCCCCGAATACGACCCCGAAAAACGCCGCCAGGTCCAGGCAAGCATTGCCCAACTGCAAGCTCAGCAGCAGTCAACCCCAACCCACTGGACAGCCGACCTGCCTCCCGACAGCCCCTCCATCCTGGTGGCCGTAGCCAGCAAAGGCGGCGGCCTGGTCAATCGCCACTTCGGCCATGCGCGGGAGTTTTTGATCTACGAGGTCAACGCCCGTGGGGCGCAGTTTGTCGGCCACCGCAAGGTTCCGCAGTACTGCCACGGGGGATCCGGCGAGGACAACAACCTAGAGCAAATTCTGGATCTCATCCGGGATTGCCGAGCTGTATTGGTCTCCAAGATCGGCGATTGCCCCATGAAGCGCATCCGCGAGGCCGGCATCGAAGTGGTGGAAGACTACGACCTCATTGAAACGGTGGCCCTCAAGTTTTACCGCACCTGGTTGGTCAACCAGACCTTGGACAGCAAATCTCCCCGATCTTGAGACCTCATCTTTTGGAGACGCGGCCATGGCTACTGCAACTGCTCTCACCAAAGGCGGACTGCCCTGGATCCCACAGTTTATCGAAAGCCTGGATATCAGCCGCTGCCTCGGCTGTAGCCGTTGCCTCAAAGTCTGTGGCCGTGGTGTGTTTGCCCTCAGAGCCCTCAACGAAGACGGCGAGTTTGTCGACAGCGAAGAGGAAGAAGAAAGTGAGCGCAAAGTGATGACCATCCTCAATGCCGCCCTCTGCATCGGCTGTCAGGCTTGCGCCCGCATTTGCCCAAAGCAGTGCCATTCCCACGCTCCGCAAGCCGTTTAACGTTGCCCAACCCCTACCTTGTATCGATTCGGAGCCTGTATGAACCCCGTGATCTACCTGGACAACAACGCCACCACCGCCGTGGATCCCCTGGTTCTGGAGGCGATGCTGCCCTATTTGCAGACCTTCTACGGCAACCCCTCCTCGATGCACAGTTTTGGCGGCCAGGTGGGGCGTGCCCTTAACCAAGCCCGCGAACAGGTGGCAGCCCTTCTGGGAGCCGACCCGACGGAGATTGTCTTCACCAGTGGCGGCACCGAAGGCAACACCACGGCCATTTATGCAGCCTTGGCAGCCCAACCCCAGAAGCGCCACATCATCACCACGCAGGTAGAGCACGCCTCGGTGCTCAACGTCTGCAAGCACCTGGAAAAGCAAGGCTACCGCGTCACCTACCTCTCGGTGGATGAGCAAGGCTGCCTGGACTTGCTGGAGTTGGAAGCAGCCCTGACCGGCGATACTGCCCTGGTGAGCTGCATGGCCGCCAACAACGAGACGGGCGTGCTTTTCCCCATCGAGGCGGTGGGATCCCTGGCTCGCAGCTATGGGGCTGTTGTCCATGTGGACGCAGTGCAGGCGGTGGGCAAGATCCCTCTCGATCTGCAGCGCCTGCCGGTGGATCTCCTCACCCTTTCCGGGCACAAGCTGCATGCCCCCAAGGGGATCGGCGCTCTCTATGTGCGGCGGGGCTTGCGCTTCCGTCCGTTGCTGCTGGGAGGACATCAAGAGCGAGGCCGCCGCGCCGGAACGGAAAATGTGCCGGGCATCATCGCCCTGGGCAAGGCAGCGGAGCTGGCCCAAGCCCACCTGGGGGATCCCCATGAGCGGCTGCTGCGGGATCGCCTGGAGCAGGGCTTGCTGCAGCGGATCCCGGATGTCCAGGTTAACGGCCACCCCACTCAGCGGCTGCCCAACACCACCAACTTGGGCTTCAAGTTCGTGGAAGGGGAGGCGATCCTCTTCTGGCTGAACAAATACGGCATCTGCGCCTCCTCCGGCTCCGCCTGCACCTCGGGATCCCTGGAACCCTCCCATGTGCTGCGGGCCATGCGCCTGCCCTACACCGTTTTGCACGGCTCAATCCGCTTCAGCCTCTCCCGCTTTACCCAGCCGGCAGAGGTGGAGCGGGTGCTGGAGGTTTTGCCGGGGATCATTGAGCATTTGCGGGCCATCTCCCCCTTCAGCCACGAGGCGGAAGACTGGCTGCAACAGCAGGAACGGGAACTGGCTCGCCGCTGACCCCCCTCAAACTCATCTTCCCTCGACCGTTAGCATCCTCAACTCAGGATCCAGCCATGTGGGACTACAGCGAAAAAGTTTTGGAACTCTTCTACCACCCCAAAAACCAAGGGGCGATGGATCCCAGCTCCGAGCCTGGTGTTCGGGTGGTGGTGGGAGAAGTGGGCAGCATCACCTGTGGCGATGCCCTGCGGCTCTACTTAAAGGTGGACGAGGCTAGCGAGCGCATCTTGGCTGCCAGCTTCCAAACCTTCGGCTGCACCAGCGCCATTGCCTCTTCCTCGGCCCTGACGGAGCTGATCACCGGCCTCACTCTGGATGAAGCCCTGCGGATCGACAACCGCCAAATCGCCGATTACCTGGGCGGCTTGCCCCCCGCCAAGATGCACTGCTCGGTGATGGGGCAAGAGGCTCTGGAGGCAGCCATCTACAGCTATCGCGGCCTTCCTCTGCCTGACCACACGGATGATGACAGCGCTTTGGTCTGCTCCTGCTTTGGCGTCAGCGAGCAGAAGATCCGCCGCCTGATCCGGGAAAACCGCCTCACCTCCGTTGAGGAAGTAACAGCCTACAGCAAAGCGGGCGGCGGTTGTGGCTCCTGCCTGGCCCAGATTGAAGACCTGATTGCCGCCGTTCTGGCAGAGACTGACGCAACCCCTTCAGAAGATTCAAGAAATTCAAAAGGGAACTCCCAAAACCAGACAGAGCCCTCTCCTGCTGCTCCCCCTCCTGTCTCGGCAACAGCGACACCCCCTCCCCTCACCACCTTGCAAAAGATCGCCCGCATTCAGGCCGTCCTGGAGGAGGAAGTTCGCCCGCTGCTGTTGGCCGATGGCGGCGATGTGGAGCTGTACGACCTGGAAGGGGATCAGGTGTGGGTACGCCTCAAGGGATCCTGCACCACCTGCCCCAGCCAGCAAAACACCCTGCGGTTGCTCATCGAAACCCGCCTGCAAGAACAGGTGTGGCCCACCTTAACCGTGCATGCCCTCTAGTTCCCCATTCTCGATAAGCCTGAGAGCCCTATGATCTGCCCCACTGTTACTCCCCGTCGCTTCCCCCATCTCCTGCCTCGATTCGGGAGAGCCCCACCGCTCGACCGGTTTGCTTTTGGATTCCAAGGGATCCAAGGCTGCCTTCCCGCGAGCTGAAATCCTTTGCAGTAAGGATCCCGTCTCGCTAATGCGACCAGTTGCGCCCATTGGCAAGAGATTTCTAACCCTTAAGTCGCCCTCAAGTTTTTCCTCAAGTCTTCATTAGGAGAACTGAACCATGAGACAAATTGCATTCTACGGCAAAGGCGGTATCGGCAAATCCACCACCTGTCAGAATACCGTTGCCGGTATGGCCGAATTGGGGCAGCGGATCATGATCGTCGGCTGCGACCCGAAGGCCGATTCCACCCGCCTCATGTTGCACTGCAAAGCCCAGACCACCGTCCTTCACCTGGCGGCTGAGCGGGGATCCGTAGAAGACGTGGAGCTGGAAGAAGTGGTGCTCACCGGCTACCGAGGGGTGCGCTGCGTGGAATCCGGTGGCCCCGAGCCTGGTGTTGGCTGTGCCGGACGAGGCATCATCACCGCCATCAATTTCTTGGAAGAAAACGGTGCCTACGAGGATCTGGACTTTGTCTGCTACGACGTGCTGGGGGACGTGGTCTGCGGCGGTTTTGCCATGCCCATTCGGGAGGGCAAGGCCCAAGAGATCTACATTGTTTGCTCCGGCGAAATGATGGCCATGTATGCGGCCAACAACATCGCCCGCGGCGTGCTGAAATACGCCTACTCTGGCGGCGTGCGCTTGGGTGGCTTGATCTGCAACAGCCGCAAAGTGGATCGCGAGATCGAGCTGATCGAAGCTCTGGCCGAAAAGCTGAACACCAAGATGCTGCATTTCATCCCCCGCGACAATGTGGTTCAGCACGCAGAATTGCGCCGCATGACGGTGATCGAGTACTCCCCCGACTGCAACCAAGCTGACGAGTATCGGGCCTTGGCCAAAAAGATCATCAACAACACGGATCTGAGGATCCCCACCCCCATCTCTATGGATGAGCTGGAGCAGTTGTTGATAGAGTTCGGCGTTTTGGACGACGACCAGAAAATCGCCCACCTCATCGGCAAAACCGAAAAAGAGCTGGCCCCTGTCTGATCCCCGAAAAGACGGGCTGGGGGTAGCTGGTTTCCTCCCTCAGCCCCCCTTCGCACTGTGGCTTTTATCCATGACACCCAATAGCTGAGGTTCTCATGACTACTCTGAAAAGTACCCTCAAAGAGGAAACCCGGAAAATCGTAACGGAGGTTCTGGAAACCTACCCCGAAAAAGCTCAGAAAAAGAGAGCTAAGCACCTCAACGTCTATGACGAGGGCAAAGCAGATTGCGGAGTAAAATCTAACATTAAATCCATCCCCGGCGTCATGACCACTCGCGGCTGTGCCTATGCCGGTTCCAAGGGGGTGGTGTGGGGGCCGGTCAAAGACATGATCCACCTCAGCCATGGCCCCGTGGGCTGCGGCTACTACTCCTGGTCGGGAAGGCGCAATTACTACGTCGGCACAACCGGGGTAGATACCTTCGTTACCATGCAGTTCACCTCCGATTTTCAGGAGCGAGATGTGGTGTTCGGGGGGGACAAAAAACTGGCCAAACTCTTGGTGGAAGCCAGCGAACTCTTCCCCTTGGCCAAAGGCATTACCATCCAGTCCGAATGCCCCGTCGGCTTGATCGGGGATGACATCGAGGCAGTGGCCAAGAGAGTTTCCAAAGAAATTGGCAAGCCGGTGGTACCGGTGCGCTGCGAAGGCTTTCGGGGGGTCTCCCAGTCCCTGGGCCACCACATCGCCAACGATACGGTGCGGGACTGGGTTTTGCCCATTGCTGACAAGAAAGCGAAGGAGGGATCCCTCAACTTTGAGCCCGGCCCCTACGATGTGGCCCTGATTGGGGACTACAACATCGGCGGCGACGCTTGGTCTTCCCGGATTTTGCTGGAGGAGATGGGCCTGCGGGTAGTGACCCAGTTTTCCGGCGATGGCACCTGGAACGAGATGCTGCTTGCCCCTCGGGTGAAGCTGAATCTCATCCACTGCTACCGCTCCATGAACTACATCTGCCGCCACATGGAGGAAGCCTACGGGATCCCCTGGCTGGAGTTCAACTTCTTTGGCCCCACCCAAATTGCCAAGTCGCTGCGGGCCATCGCCCAGCGGTTCGACGAGACCATTCAGGCCAAGGCGGAGCAGGTGATCGCCAAGTACCAGCCCCAGAGCGAGGCTGTCATTGCCAAGTATCGTCCCCGCCTCGAGGGCAAACGGGTGATGCTGATGGTGGGCGGACTGCGACCCCGCCACGTCATCCCGGCCTTCCGGGAGCTGGGCATGGAGGTGATTGCCACCGGCTACGAATTCGGCCACGGCGACGACTACAAGCGCACCACCCAGTACATCGACGACGGCACCCTCATCTACGATGACGTGTCCGGCTACGAGTTTGAAGAATTTGCCAAGAGGTTGAAGCCAGATCTCATCGCCTCCGGCATCAAGGAGAAGTACGTCTTTCAAAAGATGGCTTTGCCCTTCCGCCAGATGCACTCTTGGGACTACTCCGGCCCCTACCACGGCTACGACGGCTTTGCCGTGTTCGCCCGCGATATGGATCTGGCCTTGAATAGCCCCACCTGGGATCTGGTCAAAGCCCCCTGGAAGTCTTAGCTTGCCGCCGGGATCCCAGACGCCAACGGCCCTTCCTTCCCCTGCCCCTCATTAGGAGACCGACCATGCCGCAAGATATCCAAGACATCAAAGATCACGCCCGCCTGTTTCAAGATCCGGAATATCAGGCGCTTCTGCAGTGCAAGCAAACCTTTGAAGATCTCCCTTCCCCGGAAGAAGTGGCCCGGGTGGCCGAATGGACAAAATCTTGGGAATACCGGGAGAAAAACTTTCAGCGGGAAGCTTTGACGATAAACCCTGCCAAGGCTTGCCAGCCCTTAGGGGCCATCTTCGCCGCTGTCGGCTTCGAGGGAACTTTGCCCTTCGTCCATGGATCCCAGGGGTGTGTGGCCTATTTTCGCACCCATCTCACCCGCCACTTTAAGGAGCCCTTTTCGGCGGTCTCCACCTCGATGACGGAAGATGCGGCGGTGTTTGGCGGCCTCAAAAACCTAATCGAGGGACTGGAAAATGCCTACGCCCTCTACAAGCCCAAGATGATCGCCGTGTGCACCACCTGCATGGCGGAGGTGATCGGGGATGACCTGGGGGCCTTCATCACCACGGCCAGAAATGAGGGAGTGATTTCCCGCGACTTCCCGGTGCCCTATGCCCACACGCCAAGCTTTGTGGGATCCCACATCACCGGCTATGACAACATGCTCAAGGCCATTCTCAGCACCCTCACCGAGCCGGTGGGCCGCACGGGTAGCAATGGCTACATCAACGTCATCCCTGGCTTCGATACCTACATGGGCAACTTGCGGGAGATCAAGCGCATCTTCGGCTTATTCGGGATCCCGCTGACCCTGCTGGCGGACAACTCCGACTATTTGGATTCGCCCAACGACGGCACTTTCCACATGTATCCCGGAGGAACCCCTTTGGAGGCGGCTGCCCAATGCCTCAACGCCGAGGCTACTTTTTCCTTCCAGCGCTACACCACGCCCAAGACCCTGGAGTTTCTAGCAGAGGCCTCGGGTCGGCCCACCCTGACGGCGCGGCCAGTGGGTATTCGGGGCACGGATGAGTTTTTGATGCAGCTATCCCAGTTAACGGGCAAGCCCATTCCCGCCGAGCTGGAGATCGAACGGGGCCGGGCGGTGGATGCTTTCACGGACTCCCAAGCGTGGATCCACGGCAAGCGGGTAGCCCTGTATGGGGATCCGGATCTGGTGATGGGCTTGCTCAGCCTGTTGCTGGAGCTGGGAGCGGAGCCGATCCATGTGGTGGTGACCAACAGCAACGAGGAGTTCGAAGCCGAGGCGCGGGCACTGCTGGCCTCCAGTCCCTATGGACAGGGGGCAACCGTCTGGGGGGGCAAGGATCTCTGGCATCTGCGCTCTCTGATGTTCACCGAGCCGGTGGATCTGCTGATCGGCAATTCCTACGGCAAATACCTGTGGCGGGATACGGGCACGCCTTTGGTGCGCATCGGCTACCCCATCTTCGACCGCCACCATCTGCATCGCTATCCCACCTATGGCTATGTGGGGGCGCTCAACCTCCTTAACTGGATTGTCAACACCATTCTGGATGAGGCAGATCGGCGCAGCATCATCCCCGGCAAAACCGATTTTTCCTTCGACTTAATTCGTTAGCTTCCGGAGTAGGGGGATCCCAGAGGCTAGATAGATCTTGTCAAGGATCCCCTGCTCCAAAGACTCCACCCCGCTAAGAGGAACAGCCAAGCCTTACAGGAATCTGATGAATTCTGCCAGAACTTCGGTTGAGCTTTCTACCCTGGACATGATTGCCCTGACGCAACCGGGGTCGCGCCAGCGGTGCGGAGCACCATCGACGGTTACCGATTGCCTAGGCGGGCCGTAGGTCTTGGAGGATGGATCCCATGAATTCCTCTATCACCATCAACGACACCACCCTGCGCGATGGGGAGCAAGCGGCAGGGGTAGCCTTCCAAATCCCCGAGAAAATCTCCATTGCTGCCCTCTTGGATGCCATTGGCGTACCCGAAATTGAGGTGGGGATCCCGGCCATGGGCGCTGTGGAAACGGAAGCCATTCGCGCCATGCTCAGCCTGGGGCTGCGGGCCCACCTGCTGGGGTGGAACCGGGCTGTGCCCAGCGATATCCTCGCCTCTATTCGTTGCGGCCTCAAGCGGATCCACATCTCCGTGCCGGTCTCGGATCGGCAAATCGCTGCCAAGTTCCAAGGGGATCGCCCTCGGCTGCTGCGACAGTTGCGCCAATGCGTGGAGATGGCCTTGGAGCAAGGGCTGTGGGTCTCGGTGGGGGCAGAAGATGCCAGCCGCACCCCCCTGGAGCAGGTGATCGAGTTGGCCCAAATGGCCCAGAGCTGGGGCTGTCGGCGCTTCCGCTACTGCGATACGGTAGGCGTTTTGGATCCTTTTAGCACCTACAAGCAGATTCGCCGCCTGGTGCGGGCCATCGATATCCCTGTGGAGATGCATACCCACGACGACCTGGGCATGGCCACTGCCAATGCCTTAGCCGGGATCCGCGCCGGCGCTCAGTCGGTGAACACCACCGTCAACGGCTTGGGGGAACGGGCCGGCAATGCCCCCTTGGAAGAGGTGGTGATGGCTTTGCGCTGCACCTTGGGGATCGATGTTGGGGTGGATACCCGCCGTTTGCGGGAGCTGTCTCAACAGGTGGCGCGGGCCAGCGGTGCTCCCCTCCCCCCCTGGAAGGCCATCGTTGGCGACAACGCCTTTGCCCACGAGTCGGGCATTCACGCTGCAGGGGTGCTACGGGATCCCCAGACCTATGAGCCTTTCCCACCAGAGGCGGTAGGCAGCCAGCGGCGGCTGGTGTTGGGCAAACACTCCGGCCGGCATTTGCTGCTCCAGATCCTCAAGGAACACGGGATCCCTGTCGAGCAGATCCCACCTGGCCAACTGGAAAAGCTCCTGGAACAGGTGCGGCAGCACGTCACCCATTGCAAGCATCCGATCCCACCGGCGGAACTGGCCCGTTATTGCCGCGCAACGCTGACGCAATGGGCGCAACACACTCCAGAACCCATCCCAGAGGAAAGCCATCCCGATGTTGTCTAACCGCTTGTCCGGAAAGGAAACTTCCAAATCTCAGGCCATTTTGGCAGCCGTGTCTCGACGGGCGCGCCAAGTAGGCCGCAGCCTAACCCGCCAAGAGCTTTGTCAGGTGCTGGCAGAAATCACAGGAGGTACCCCATGAGCGACGAACTGGAGCTGGATCGCCCTCCCCAATTTGAGCTGGGCGACAAAGTCCGCATCCGTAAGGTCATCCGCAACGATGGCACCTTCTTCGGCCAGCCGGTGGGGAAAATCTTGGCCGTTCCGGGCGACGAAGGTTACGTGATTTCCATTGGCACCTTTCTACAACGGTTTTACGTCTATGCCGTCCACTGCTTGGCCAAAGGCTTGGTGGTGGGGTGCCGTGCCCAAGAGCTGGAACTTGTGGAGAAAGGGCTATGAAAGTCATCCTGCACGAAAGTGCCTACGGGCATTTGATGGTCTACGTTCCCAAAAAAGATCTGGAAGAATCGGTTGTGGCCACCCGTTCAGAGGCCGGGGAAACCATTTTCACCTTGAGCAACGGTTGGGAATTGTCCATCCCGGAGCTGCCGGAGCCTTTGTCTCTGCCCAAGACGGTAGAGGCCAAACGCCTCTAGCCAACGGTTGGCTGAACAATTCAAGCAATTCTATTCCTATCGGCTCATCCCCGAAAGGGCTGAGAGAATGGGTTGAACTCAGCTCCAACAAGCTCTAGATACCCATGAAAAGGGTTGGATCCCCCGTTACTTTGTATGGACAACCGGCCCATATGGGGAGATGGCTTTTCATCCTCCAGGGGCTCCTGGTTCTTCTTTGCCTGGGAACCGTCTATTCCTGGAGCATTTTCCGCAAGCCCCTGGAAACAGAGCTGGGGATTGGGGCCAGTGAGAGCCTGCTGCCCTACACCGTTGCCCTCGTGTTTTACGCTACCCTCATGCCCATCACAGGGTTTGTCATCCCCCGCTGGGGATCCCGCCGAGTACTGGCTCTGGGGGGCAGCTTGGTGGGCCTGGGCTATGGGCTGGCCAGCTTCGCCCCTTCTATTGGGTGGATCACCCTCTGCTATGGAGTCATTGCCGGCAGCGGTGTGGGAATAGCCTATGGAGTGCCAATGGCCGTGGCAGCCCGTTGGTTCCCGGATCGCAAGGGATTGGCGGTGGGATCCACCATTGTCGGCTTTGGCCTATCTCCCCTACTCACTGCTCCCCTGGCCAACTGCTTGATCGAGGCACTGGGGGCTCGGCCTACGCTGCTGATTTTGGGGATCCTCTTCGCGGCAGTGATCCTGGGGATCGCAACCCAACTGAGATTTCCTCCTCCCGATTGGATCCTTTCCTCACCTTTTCCAAGAAAATCCACGAATGGCCCAGATCGCTCTCCGTTGACTTCTCGGCGCTCTCTCCCTCTGCTGAGAAACCCCTCCTTCTATGGCCTGTGGATCTGCTACGCCATCGGCACCCTGGTTGGTTTAAGCGCCATTGGGATTTCCGGCCCCGTGGGGGAAGAGCTGATCGGCCTGGATCCCACTGCGGCTGCCAACAGCGTGGCTCTCTTCGCCATTTTCAACGGGATCAGCCGTCCTCTGTTTGGCTGGTTGGCCGATCGCTTACATCCCCATCAGGTCACTACGGGCTCCTATGGGCTCATCCTGCTGGCCTGTGGGCTGATGCTCCTGCCTCCTCAGGGATCCCTTCTGGCCTACTGGGTAACTTTTTCCTTGCTTTGGTTTTGCCTGGGGGGGTGGCTGGCCATGGCTCCCGCCCTGACCCTGCGCTTGTTTGATCCCGAACGCTACGCCCAGAACTACGGCATTGTGTTTACCGCCTATGGAGTTGGGGCCTTGGTGGGAACGATGATCGCGGGGCAAATTCGCGATAGGCTGGGCAGCTATAGCTATACCTTTTATGGGATGGCCGCCTTGGCGGTGGTGGGGATCTGGGTGGCCAACGTTTTTTTGAAAGAGAAGTTGTAGGAGCTTCAAGCCAGCGGGCACAGCAGGGATCCCATCAGCAGGGGCAGCAATCCCCTACTTCATACCCTCCACTGCAGGGCTGGGTGAACCAACTTAAAGACTTGCCCCCCCAAGGCAAGCAGTTTGGTAGAGTAGTACGGCTATTGCCGACAGATTGGGATCGTGGCGGAATGGTAGACGCTACGGACTTAAAATCCGTTGTTCCTCAAGAACGTGAGGGTTCGAGTCCCTCCGATCCCATCATCCTTTGATCCCTGTCTGTTCCAGCACATTCAGCAAGTCCGGGATCCGAACCCAGGCATCTTCTCGATCCAAATCGGGGCTGGAAAGAAGAGCCACCAAAGCCGGATCACAAACAGGTGCTACCAAAGGGAAATACCTTAACCCTGCCACCTGGGCAATGATCCAAAAATAGGGAAGCACTGCATTGCTGGGCAAGATCTCGATGACGGTGGTGCCGGGTGGACAAAAGGCGAGGTTGGTCAGGCCCGCCCCGTGGATCCCGATCACCGCCTCTGCCCCCTGCATCAGGGCTATTTGCTCTTGAAGAGAGAGGGTTTCCATCTGCACCGGTACAAATCCCCAAGGGTGCAAACAGGCCAGCACCTCCGCTTCGTTGATCACCCGCCGCCAGCGGGCAGACCGACGGCTGATGTAAATTCGCCGCGGTTGTAAGGGGTCAATGGAGAAACTCGGCTGGGCCAGTTGCCGCAGCACCTCCAATCCCCTAGGCGTCAAGCACCCCACCGGAGCGCCTGCTGAGGGCACGATCAGGTTCTGGGCTTGCAGATGGGATCCCCCCAACTGCTCAAAGCTGAGGATGCGCTCGACTGGGATCCCCAAAGCAGCCAAGCTCTGCACCTGAAAGGGCTTTCTTTGATACCCGTGGATCAAGATGGGAATGTCCTTTTCCAGGGCGCCCGACCGCTGCAGGGTATCGAGGGCCGGCAGAATATCCACCATCCAGTGAAAGTAATTAACTGCCCCCAAGGGCAAAAGGGCAACGGGGCCATCCAGTGGGATCGGTGGGGGGAGATGGGGCAAGCCCAGCAGGGGGTGGTGTCGCAGGTGATCTGGCCTGTAGTCCCAGTCGAGGAACTCCGGCGGCGGCAAGCTCAGGGATAGATCGGCGAGCAATTCTCCCCGGCGGGTGAGCACCCCGCTGGCGAAGCTGGCGTAGAGGTGGCGGGGATAGTGGCCCACGTGGACGGATCCTCGGGGGATCTGGGCGACAAAGGTCTCTGCCAAGGGGATGCGCTGCGGGCGCAACTTTTGCAAAATGTCGGGATCAGCGGCAGGGGGCGCTTTTAGACAGAGAACCCCCCCTGGATCCAGCAGTTGGTAGTCCCCTTCGCCCGTGGCCTGATGCCACTGTCGGGTGGTGAGGTAGCCTTGGGTTGGCACTGGCCAGAAGTCAGTTGTGGGGGGGGTGTTCTGGGAAAAAGAGTCCGCTTGAAGGGCAACGCCTTCTGGAGCCCAACGCTGCCGCCAAGCCGAATACAGGAAATCGGGGATCCTCGCAGATCCCTCTCCCCTGCATGCCTGCTCCAGTCCAGATCGCAGAGGGCTTTCTCCGCCGCTGCCCTTGCACCACGCCTGCACCCAATTCCGTTCCGCTGCCACCGCTCGGCAAACCTTCTCCCAAGCGGCCTCAGGGTGATCCAGCCGCACTTCCGCTTCCGCCCAGTAGCTGTAGAGTTGCGCCGTCCCGGTGCCCCGCGCCTCAGCCGCCTGGAAACACCCCACAGCCTGAACTGGATCCTGCAGATCCAGCCACGCCAAGCCCATCTGTACCCAGGGATCCCCCCACTCAGGGCGCAGCCGCGCAGCCTCCTGCAGAGGGGAAATCGCCTCTCGCAAACGGCCCAGCTTCATCAGGGCCAAGCCCCAGCGCCAAAAACTCTCTGCTGCCGCCGGATCCCGTTGGCAAGCCCGCTCAAACCACTCCGCTGCCGAGCTCCACAGCCGGCTCCGCTCTTGGGTCAGGCCAATGCGGTGGGCAGCCAAAGCCTGGCCAGAAGACGGCTCCAGCCCAGAAAGCCCATCCCCCACCTCCAGAAGCTGCCGATACAGAGCTGCTGCCTGCGGCCAATGGCCCTTCTCCCACAGCCTTTCCGCCAAAGCCTGCAAGCCCCTCAGCAGGTGGTAAGCGGCCTCGGATTCGGCCACGCCCTCTGCATGCAGCATTGCCAAGCCCTCTTGCCACGCAAGCTGCCCCTCCAGTTCCCGACCCAGCAGGAGATAGGCAGATCCCAGATCCCAATACAGCTCTGGAGACAGGGATCCCTGCTCGAGCCCCTGCTGCAAGACCTGAATGACGTGCTCGTAATGCCCCTGCTCCCAATCCTCAAGGAGAAAAGCAGAAGACAACAGATGGGGGGGTAGAGCTGGGTTGGGAGCCATGTCTTTGTGGATGAGAAACAGTGTTACAAACTGCAACAATCCTCCCCCTCTGGGCCCATGCCCCTAGTATTCTAGGCTTGGCCTCCCATTCAGGGATCGGGCATCGATCCTTCTCAGCTCAGAGAGGGATGCTCCTCCAGTCGTGGGTCAGCCTCTTCACCCCCTTCGATGGCACTGTCCTCGGCCTTTGTCGGCAGTTTTTTCGATCAAAACGGAGTTTAAAAGATCGATGGGTATCAACGTATCCGCTGGCACAGTCGTTTCCAACCCCCGTCTCTACCAAACCGTGCCTGTATCGACCATCTCCCAGGCGGAACAGCAGGATCGCTATCTGGGACGCACCGAGCTGGATCGCCTCGAGGACTTTTTCTCCAGCGGCCTGAAACGGCTAGAGATTGCCGAGGTCATTGCGGCCAATTCGGAAATCATCGTCAGCCGGGCAGCCAACCGCATCTTCACAGGGGGCTCGCCCATGGCCTATCTGGAGCGGCCAGAAGCGACCCAAGACGAGAAAGAAGCCTTCAAGCTGGGTACTGCCTTCTACGTGGAATCCACCGGCGGATTCATTGAGGCCATCCGCAACATCTTTAGCGCCAGCGGTGTGGAGATTCCCCCCAATTTCCGCCCCATCAACATCTCCCGCTACGGAGCTGCCAACATGCGCAAATCGCTGCGGGATCTGAGCTGGTTTTTGCGCTACGTCACCTACGCTTTGGTGGCCGGGGATCCCAGTATCATCGCCGTCAACACGCGCGGCCTGCGGGAGATCATCGAAAATGCCTGCTCCGCCGAGGCCACCATTGTCGCCATTCAAGAGATGAAACGGGCGGCGGCTGGCTACTTCCGCAAAGATGCCGAAGCAGTTGCCATCATCAACCAATACTTCGATGTTTTGCTGAGCGAGTTCATCGCCCCCGCCCCTTCCGACAAGCTGCGGCAGCGCAATGCCAGCACCGCCGACGGCCTGCCCCTGCAGGGGCTGCAGCTACCCCAGGTTTACAACTTGGCTGCCGAGAAAGTTCCCGTTTTTGCCATGAAGCCGGGGCTGTCCAACGCCGAGAAAGAAGAAGTCATCAAGGCCGCCTATCGACAGGTGTTTGAGCGGGATATCCGCCGCGCCTACGGCCTCAAGCTTTCCAACCTGGAGTCGAAGGTGAAAAACGGCGAGATCTCCATGAAGGAGTTCATTCGCCGCCTGGGCAAATCGGAGCTCTACCGCAAGCAGTTTTACGAGCCTTACATTAACAGCCGCGTTGTCGAGCTGGCCTTCCGCCACTTCCTGGGCCGGGCCCCTGAAACCCGCGAGGAAGTGCAGACCTACTTCTCCATCGTCTCCAGCAAGGGCCTGGCTGGCCTGGTGGACGCGCTGGTGGATAGCCGCGAGTACGGAGACTACTTCGGCGAGGAGACGGTGCCCTACCTGCGCAAGCTGGGGATAGAAGCCCAAACCAGCGCCAACTGGGGAGCCAAGTTCGACCTCTACACCTACGCTGCCCCGCGCCGCAAGGTGCCCCAGTTCATTACCCTCTTTGCCCGCTACAACCGGCCTCTGCCGGATCAGCATGCCTATGGCTCCGGCAACGACCCGCTGGAGATCCAATTTGGGGCCATCTTCCCCAAGGAAACCCGTTCCCTCAGCGCCCGCCCCGCCCCCTTCAACAAGGATGTCAAGCGCATCCTCATCCGGCGCGGCTTTGCCCTCACCAACGCCCGCACCAATCCCAAGGCAGTGGGGGATCCCGGCAGCCTTGGCCCGAAGGTTTTCAAGCTCACCCAAACTCCCGGCGATCGCAGCCGGCGGCTAGGGGTGCGGGCCGGCATTGTCGGCAGCGAGGGATCCACCCAGGCGGTGATCCGCGCCTGCTACCAACAGGTATACGGCTATGTGCCCTACGAAGGCCAACGGCTGACCCGCTGGGAGATCAAGCTGGAGTCGGGGGAAATTCCTGTCAAAGAGTTTATTCGCCAACTGGCCAAGTCGGATCTCTTCCGCAACAAGTACTGGTCCAGCTTGTATGTCTGCAAAGCCATCGAGTTTATCCACCGCAAGCTGCTGGGCCGACCCACCTACGGCCGGCAGGAGATGAACCGGCTGTTTGACATCGCCTCCAAGCAGGGCTTCTACGCCGTGGTGGACGCCATCCTCGACAGCGAGGAGTACCAGCAGGTCTTCGGGGAAGACGTCGTGCCCTACGAGCGCTACCTCACCCCTGCCGGTCTAGCGCGGCGGCGCATGCGCCCCGGATCCAGCGACATGGCCGTGGTCACCAGGCCCATCCGCACCGACGACGATATCCCCCTGTTTGTCAAGCTGGGCCAGCCCCAGGACAAGCCCTCCGGCGAGCTGGAGATCCAGCGGCGGGCCCAGCAGGGGGTGCCTAAGGTACGCCAAGAGATCCCTGTCTTCAAGCTCACCAGCCTGGCCAACAAAGCGGAAGTCAACAACCTCATCCGCGCCGCCTACCGGCAGGTCTTCGAGCGGGATATGGACATCTACAACATCAGCGCCGAGCTCAGTTCTGCCGAGTCCAAGCTGCGCAACGGCGAGATCACCGTCAAGGAGTTCATCGAGGCGCTGGGGTGTTCCGAGCTGTACCGCTCCGAGTTCTATGCCCCCTATCCCAACACCAAGGTGATCGAGCTGGGCACCAAGCACTTCCTGGGCCGTGCTCCTCTCAACCAGCAGGAGATCCGCAAGTACAACCAGATCTTGGCCACCCAGGGGGTGAAAGCCTTTGTGCGCGCCCTGCTGAACACCCAGGAGTATCGGGATCTCTTCGGCGAGGACACGGTGCCCTATCGCCGCTTCCCCACCTTGCCGGCGGCCAACTTCCCCAACACGCAGGAGCTGTACGGTCGCCTTACCAAGCAAAACCGCGAGCTGGTGGTGCCCAGCTTCAGCCCTGTGGGCAATGACCGCAGCTAGATATGGAGCTGATACATTCACGCTGAACTCTCCTGAACATGGTTCAGGAAAGAAGCGATCGCATCCTGCCTATCTCTGAGCAGGAAGGCGGTATCCCGCAAAGCCCTGAGGAATACCCCCCGAGCGCTTTCCCCCTTCACTTCCCGGCAACCGTTGCGGTGGACTCAAGGATCAGGGGGAAACTTGGTCTACTATATCCCTCTCAATGACTTTTGCCAAACCGCCTAAAGCTCAGTAAATTCAGCAAAGTTCAGGGTTTTGGGGGTTAGAGGCATGCTCTCAACCCCTTCTCTCCTTTTGTGGGAGAGGGAAAAGACAAATTAGCTCCACAAAGGCAGAGGAGACTGGGCTTCATAGCCCAAATGCCGTAGCGCAGCGGGAGTGACCACTCGGCCACGGGGTGTACGCTGCAGGTAGCCGATCTGCAGCAGGTAGGGCTCGTACACCTCCTCAATTGTCTGGGGATCTTCACCTGTCACTGCGGCCATGGTCTCCAAGCCCACGGGCCCTCCACCGAACTGCTCCACCAGCACCGTCAGCAGCTTGCGATCGATCCAATCCAAACCCATGGGATCCACCTGGAACAGCTCCAGAGCGGCTGCTGCCACTTCTTGGCTAATGTGGCCATCCCCTCGCACCTGGGCGTAATCTCGCACCCGCTTGAACAGGCGGTTGGCAATGCGGGGCGTGCCCCGAGAACGGCGGGCGATCTCTGCAGCCCCTTCTGGATCGGTGGAGACATTTAAGAGGCGAGCCGTGCGCAGCACGATCTGCACCAGCTCGTGAGGCTCGTAAAAGCGCAGCCGTTGCACGTGGCCAAAGCGATCCCGCAGCGGCGAAGTGAGGGCGCCAATGCGGGTTGTGGCCCCGATGAGGGTAAAGCGTTCCAAGGGCAGAGAGGTGATGCGAGCAGAGCGACCTTTGCCAATGGTGATATCAAGACGAAAATCCTCCATCGCCGGATAGAGCAATTCTTCTGTAACCTTGGGCAGGCGGTGGATCTCGTCAATAAACAACACATCCCCCCGCTTCAAGCGCACCAAGTAGCCGGCAATGTCGCGGGGGCTCTCCAGCGCCGGGGCCGTGGTCATGTAGAAGCGGGATCCCATTTCTGCCGCCAGCACTGCTGCCACCGTGGTTTTGCCTAGACCAGGCGGGCCGTAGAACAGCAGGTGATCCAGAGGCTCTTGGCGAGCGCGGGCCGCCGCAATGGCAATGGAGAGCACTTCTTTAAGTTCCGTCTGGCCAATATATTCCGCTAGGGTGCGCGGGCGCAGAGATTCTTCCTGGGCTTCGCCAGGGTGGGCTTGCGGCTGCAACAGGGCAGAGGGATCCGCTCCCCTTTCCCCAGCAAAGCTCAACTCTCTGCCTTCTTTTCTCCAGGCTGAAGACTTTTGCTGCCGCCGCTTGGGGCCCTCAGCGTTCTGGCCTGTATCCCGAGAAGAAATGATTGCCATATCCCTAAGTCACAGAGGCAATGGCCCCAATTTAACTCTGGAAAAGCTCTGGGAAAGATCACCCCAGCAAAGAGAACAAAAAATCCCCCAGACCAAGCCGGGGGATCCACCAATGCTGTTGAAGCGTCAGGTCAGGCCATCAGCCACGCACCGCAGGCGCCACTTCCACCGCCGCCAGGTCCAGCGGGAAGTTGTGCGCATTCCGCTCGT
>NZ_JAOALE010000036.1:0-27592 GCF_047462575.1 Synechococcus sp. 'PEA 65AY6A-5F PE A' | reverse complement strand
TTCTCGGAAGCTCCCGTCTACAGCCCGTCAGGGCTTAGCGGGAGAGGATGTCACTTTCTCAGCCTGTTTGCCCTTGAGAAAAAGAGGGGGTAGGAGGCGCTGTCGGTATGGGTTGACCTAGGATAGTGTATGATTCAAGCCTATAGCGGGTGAGAAGAGAGGGGGATCCGCATTTTGCGGCTTGATTGCCTGACTGTTCCCAGTCTGCCCTTTCTGACCACCTCAGCTCCGGGCGTATCCACAGATGAGCATGAGCGCTCCTGCTGCCCAACCCAGCCCTCCTCACTTGGTCTTGATCTTCACGGATCGGATGGGTCGGCGCGGCGTTGTCTTAGACAAGATTTACTACTCGGTGGGCCGGGCAGCCAGCAACCACATCCGCCTCTACGACTCTTGTGTTTCCCGCGAACACGCCCTGATCATCCGCATCCCGGAAGAGAACCGGGCTGGGTACGGCTATATGATCTTTGACGGCAGTTCCGCATCCCGCCGCAGCACCAATGGTTTGTTCGTCAACGGCAAGCGGGTTTTGTCTCATCGGCTACAGCTTTTGGACAAGATAGGGTTTGGGCCCAATGTAACCGCCATCGTGGAGAGCACCGACCGCCTCAGCCCGGAGACGCTGGCAGCCCTGTTGAGGCCGCCGGCCCTCGGCGACAATGTAACCCCAACCGGATCCCAGAGAGAAACCTTGAAAGAGACGCCCAGAGAGAACGACGACTTCACCGCCGCTTGATGGCGTGAATGGTTTTCAATCCAACCCCCTGCCGAGTTTTGGGTTCCCGTGACTCCCACTCCCCCTGCCCTGAGCGGCTACTGGCAAAATGGCTTCGACCTGGAAGCTCACTTGGGATCCTTTCTCGGCCTCAAGGCCGCCGAGCTGCGGGAGAAGCTGCGGCTTGGCCAGCAACAGTTGGCAGAGCTGGGCCGGCGCGACTTCATCTGGGATCAGGCGGAGATCTTTTACCGGGATCGGGTGGGATCCGCCTATTTGCTGGACTTGGCAGCTTGGCACCTGAGCAGCACCGACTACATCGGCGATACCCTGCGCCTGGTGGCCGACCATGCCCGTGGGCGGGTGTTGGATTTTGGCGGCGGCATCGGCACCCACGCCATTGGGGCGGCCCTCTGCCCGGCGGTGGAGCAGGTGATCTTCTGGGATATCAACCCCATCCATCGGCAGTTTGTGCAACTGCGGGCGGAAAAGCTGGGCCTAAGCGAACGCATCCACTGTCCAGACACCTTCCCGGAAGGGATCCGTTTTGACACCGTCATCTGCTTCGATGTGGTGGAACATTTGCCGGATCCGGCGGCGCAGTTGCGGCAATTTGACGACTGGCTCCAGCCGGCAGGTAAGCTCTTGATTAACTGGTATTTTTTCAAGGGGTTTAACGGCGAATTTCCCTTTCATCTCGACGATTCACAGCGGATCGAGGAGTTCTTTCAGGTGTTACAAAGCCATTTCTTAGAAGTGTTTCACCCCTATTTGATTACTGCCCGCTGCTACCGCAAGTGGAATGAACGCTGAGATGGGAGAAAACCCAAGTGCTGCGCTATTTGCAGGTGTTGTGGTTGTTTTGGAGCACTTCTGTAGCTGCAGAAATGGAGTACCGGGCCAATTTTGTCTTTGCCAGCCTCAGCAGCTTGGGCGGCCTGGGGTCAGCTTTGTTTGGGCTGTCGCTGTTCTACCAGCAGGGGCACCGCCTGGGGGGCTGGAGCTGGCCGGAGGCGCTCATCGTCTTGGGGGTGTTCACCATTTTGCAGGGGGTGTCGGCCAGCCTTTTTAACGTCAACTTAAACCGCATCGTGCAACAAGTTCAGGAAGGCACCCTGGATTTTGTGTTGCTCAAGCCCATCAGCAGTCAGTTTTGGCTGTCAACTCGGGTGTTTTCTCCCTGGGGCCTGGTGGATATTGGCTGTGGCCTGTTGTTGATTCTCTACGCCGGGATCCAGTTGCGGCTGCCGGCCTGGGCCTATGTTCTGGGTCTAGTGCCCCTTTTGCTAGGGTTGGTCATCCTCTACAGCCTCTGGTTTATGCTGGGGGCCACCAGCATCTGGTTTGTCAAGATCTACAACGTCACCGAGGTGTTGCGGGGCTTGGTGGAGGCGGGGCGATTCCCGCTGGTGGCCTATCCGGTGGCCTATCGGTTGTTTTTTACCTTCGTCGTGCCGGTGGCTTTCTTGACCACCGTGCCGGCAGAAGCCTTGCTGGGTCGGATCCAGTGGCCCTGGCTTGTGGGATCCGCTCTGCTGGCGGCAGGGCTGTTGTGGGGATCCCATCTCTTCTGGCGCTTTGCCCTGCGCTTTTACACCAGCGCTTCCAGTTAAAGTCTGGGCCAAAAAGCTTGGATCCCAGGCATCCGAGTTCTGGGGAGTTGAGTAATTTCTACAGGCGCGCCCCATGCGCTGCCATCGCAGAGAACAACTGCCTTCTCCTTCACAAGGCAGAGGGGATCCCAGCCTGCAGCCGGGATCCGGGAGTTCTCTCGATGGACTGCAAAAAAAGGTTTCCACTACAGCGATCTGCAGCCACAGGCTCTGTGGTTTAGGGGGGCTTGTCTGTCAGTGGTTTTGATGGTTTGTCGATCTTTTGAGGAGCCTGTTCAATGCACAAACACACAAGCTTTGTAGCAGCATCTGTGATAGCCGGCAGTTTTGCTCTCTTGGGCTGTGGCAGCAGCACTTCGTCTTCGATGATGCCTTCCCAAGCGGATTTGGTGGCTTTGAGCAGCGGCAACCGCCTCACCTTTATCCGCTCCGCCGATGCTTCTGTGCAGGGATCCCTGACGGTAACAGGAGTGAACGGCAACCTCATTGGTATCGATGTGCGCCCTGCCAACCGGCTGCTTTACGGGCTGACCGACACCAGCATCCTTTACACCATCAACTTGCAGACCGGTGTCGCTACCGTGGCCAGCACTCTGTCGGTTCCCTTCACCGCGGGCACGCTTTCTGGCATGGATTTCAACCCTGTTCCGGATCGGCTGCGCTTGGTGGGAGCCAATGGCCAGAACTTCCGCATCAATGTGGATACGGGCGAAGTGATCCAAGATAGACCTTTGGCCTTTGGCCCAATGGAACTACAGGGATCCCGACCGGCTGTTACCGCCGCCGCCTACACCAACAACGTGGCCGGCACCCAATCCACACGGCTGTTGAACATCGACGGCGAGCGCAACCTGCTGCTGTTCCAGAATCCGCCCAACGAGGGGGTGCAAATGCCGATTGGCCCCCTGGGCGTGAACTTCGGCCCGGTGGGCGGGTTTGACATCCGCACGGTCGGCGGGGTGGATACCGGCTTTGCCATCGGCGGCTCCACCCTGTATCGAATTGACCTGAATACAGGTCGCGCCACCTCTGTGGGCACGCTGCCGGGTGGGCCGTTCTTTGGCTTGGCTGCCTTCTAGATCGGCCAGGTTGTTACAATTCCAGTCATTTTTCTGGCCAATTGTTGCTGTTTTGTTTCGGCCCGATTCCAGCTCGGGATTGGGCCTTCTGTACTTCTTCAAGTAGGGTTGACCTCCATCTATGCAGGCGATAGATTATGGGAGCCGCTGTCCTTTCTGGCTTGCCTTAGGCAAGGCCTGCTTCTTACTAAGTGCTTTCTCGTCGCCGTTTTGTTTTCTCCTTCCCCCCATGAAGATCGAGGATGACAAAGCCGAGGGATCTCTGCAGGAGAGAAGCGATGCAGAGGTATTTTCAGCCCTCAAGGCAGGCCAGTCGCAAGCTTTGGCTATCCTCTACGACCGCCACGCCGGTTTGGTATACGGAATCGCCTGCAAGATGCTGGGCAACTCTGCCGAGGCCGAAGATCTGACGCAGGACATTTTTTTGAGTTTGGCCCGTTCTTCCTTCGATCCCAAGCGGGGATCCCTGCGCACTTACCTGGGCATTTTGGCCCGCTCCCGCTGTTTGGATCGGCTACGCTCTTGGCGCAATCGACAGCGATCCCTGGAACGGGGCAGAGTGGAATTACAGGGCGATGCCGCCGAGGATCCGGCCCTGGAGCAGTTGGCCGGGGCAGAGCAGGCGGTCGAGGTGCAAACGGCTTTGGCCCAGCTATCTGAACATCAACGCCAAATCCTCAAAATGGCCTATTACGAAGGCATGAGCCAAACAGAAATTGCCAAGCAATTGAATCTGCCTTTGGGAACGGTTAAAGCCAGAGCCCGCCGAGGCTTGCTGCGGCTGCGCGAGTTGCTGGGAGGCGCCCCATGAAAGCCGAGTCTGTGTCTCCCGAAGAACTGCAACTGTGGCTGGCCGGCTACGTGCTGGGGGATCTCTCCCCGGAAGAGGCCGACCGCCTGGAAGCGGTGCTCAAGCTGCGCCCGGAGCTGCAGCAGGAGCTGCAAGCCCTGCAACAGACCCTGGAAAGGGCCTACGGCGTCGAAGAGAAGCAACCTCCCCCCGCGCTGCGGGCTTCTCTGCTGCAAGCCTACACAGAGCCGGCGCCCAAACCCCTCTCCACGACAATTCAGGGATCCCCTCGCTGGCGGGGCCTGGCGGCATTGGCAGCAGGGTTAATCGTGGCTTTGGGACTGGGGAATCTCTACCTGTGGCGCAGGCTGCAGCTAGCCCAGACGCAAGGGATCCCTGGCGAGGTGTTGACCTATGAATTGCAGCCGACTGCGGAGAACCTGGCCGGCTCGGTCAAGCTTGAGGTGGATCCCCAGCGCCTGCAAGGGCGATTGGTGGCCCAAGGGTTGCCGCCTTTGCCGGAAGGCCGGGTCTATGCCCTGTGGGTGGTGCTGGAACCGGAGGCGCCCTTTACCACCGATAGGGCGGGGGCCGTTCTCGTGGCAGCTTTTCCGGTGGATGAAACAGGAAATCGCCAACAGGAGCTGCGCCTACCGCCGGTGTTTGAATCTACAGAATGGGTGCGGGCAGTGGCCATTACCGAAGAAGACGGCAGCCGGCCCCAAGAGCACCAGGGATCCCCTCTGTGGATTTCCGGCTAGCGGGAGCAGTGGCCAACCAACATAGGTTCGTCGGCGGAGGCAAGGCATGGATCTAGCCAGGATCCCTCTGCTTAAGCGACTGGCGGAGCACTCTCGCCGATGTGGATCGGCAAAACAGGGATCCCGAGCCACCCTGCCGTTGGGAAAAGTTGTGGGCGCACCGGAAGCGTAACAGCATTAAGATGATGGTCACTACCCCGGCACAGCAAAAGCCAACTTGGAGGCCACCCTATGGGCGAAGCCAAGCGCCGCAAAACCCGAAACAGACCGACTCCCGACCAAGAGCTGCTCTTTCCCCAGCTCAAAGACATTCCTCTCACCAAAGCCCAAGCCCGCACGATCTACAATTGGACAACTCGAGGCGCTTGGGCCGGCATTATTCTCCTGGCCATTGTCTGGGTGGTGGTGCGATTTGTGGGGCCTGCCCTGGGCTGGTGGCACCTAGTGGGCTAGCCGGCTGGATCCCTTGAGTCTCCTTGGAGTTTTCCTATGCGATCCTACTTGGCAGCCGCCCTGCAGATGACCAGCACCCCCGATCTGGCCGGCAACTTGCAACAGGCAGAGGAGTGGATTGACTTTGCGGCGCGCCGGGGCTGTGAGCTGGTGACCTTGCCGGAAAACTTTGCCTTCATGGGGCCGGAGGAAGAAAAAGCCCGCCTTGCGCCGGAGATTGCGCAGCGGGCCGAAGAGTTTTTGGCCAAGATGGCCCAGCGCTACCAGGTGTTTGTGCTGGGCGGGGGATACCCGGTGCCGGATGGACAGGGCAAGGTGTACAACACGGCGGCCCTCTACAGCCCCGAGGGCAAGGAGCTGGCCCGCTACCGCAAGATCCACCTCTTCGACGTCAACCTGCCCGACGGCAACACCTACCGCGAGTCGAACACGGTGGTGAGCGGCAACGAGGTGGTTGTCTGCCAGGAGGAGCGGCTAGGCACCCTTGGTTTGTCGGTCTGTTACGACGTGCGCTTTCCTGAGCTATATCGCTCCTTGGTGGATCGAGGGGCAGAAGTGTTGTTGATCCCCGCCGCCTTTACCGCCTACACGGGTCGGGATCACTGGCAGGTTTTGCTGCAGTGTCGGGCCATTGAAAACACCTGCTACGTGATCGCCCCCGCCCAGGTGGGCACCCACTACGAGCGGCGACAATGTCATGGCCACGCCATGATCGTGGATCCCTGGGGGACGATCCTGGCGGATGCCGGCGGCGAAAAACCAGGAGTGGCCATTGCCGAGATCGCCCCAGAGCGGCTACAGCTTATCCGGCGGCAGATGCCCTCGCTGCAACACCGCCGGCTGGCCTGTGCCGTTACTCCCTAGGGATCCCCTATGCCTTGGCCGCCGCTGATTCTCTACAGCAAGCCCGGATGCCACCTCTGCGAGGGCCTAGCGGAGAAATTGCGGCAGATCCCCGAAATCGGCGAGCTGGAAATCCGCGACATCACCGCCAACCCCGCCTGGTGGGAGCGCTACCACCTGGAGGTTCCCGTGCTGAAGGTGGCCGGGGATCCCGAACGGCTTTTGCCTCGCCCCTCGCCGCGGCTGACGGCGGCGCAGTTGCGCGCCTGGCTGGGACAACAGTTGGGTTGCCTATCGGGAGGCTAGCGCTTCGCTGCGGGCGGTATAGCCAGCTTGGCGCAAAGCTGCCACGGTGGCCTCGGCATCTTTAACCCAAAATTGGGATCCCAGCCTCACCCAGAGCGTGTGGGGAGGGGCGACGATGGCCGCCACAACAGGGATGCGATTTTCTTCCTTGGCTTCCGAACGTTGGCGGGCAAGCAATGTTTGCAAACGGTATCGATCCTCCAATGTCCCAGCCGAGTCCAGAGGGAGTTCCACCGTAACCCAACTCACCGATTCAATCGGCTGTAAGTCCTCGACAATCAATTGCACCTGTTCATCCCGCTGATCCACCTTGGCCCAGATAAAGAGCCGTTGATCCACCTCCAGACGATGGCGCAAACGTTCGTAAGTTTTGGGGAAGATCACCGCTTCGCAACTGCTGGTGAGATCTTCCAGTTGCAAAATGGCCATGCGATCCCCTCTCTTGGTGGTTACCGTTTTAATGGCGGTCAGCAGGGCCAGAATGCCTACAGAAGTATCGGCTGCGTAGCCGCTCAAATCGGAGAGGTTAACAGGAGCCAACAGCCGCGCCTGCTCTTGAATCCGCCGCAGCGGGTGATCCGAAACATAAAAGCCCAACAGCTCCCGTTCTAGCCTTAACTTTTCTTGCGGTGGAAAATCTTCAGTTGCAGGCCCCCGCGGAGCTTCAATAAATCCCTGGTCGTTGCCCAACAAATCAAACAGGCTGGCTTGGCCAATGGCTTTGGACTTAGCCTGCTCCGCTGCCCAATTGAGGATGGGATCCAGATCCGCCATTAGCTGTTTGCGGTTGCCGGAAATACCATCAAAAGCGCCCGCACAGATCAACGACTCGATGGCGCGGCGGTTGACCACGCGCAGATCCACCCGCTGGCAAAAATCGGCCAAAGAGGTGAAGGGGCCTCCGGCCTGGCGGGCAGCCAGAATGTTTTGAATCGCCCCCTCGCCCACATTCTTCACTGCTCCTAGACCAAACAAAATGCTGGATCCCTGAGGGGTAAAGTCCAGGCCAGAACGGTTGATATCCGGCGGCTCAATTTGGATCCCGATCGACAGGCAATAGGTGATGTAGCGCTGGACCTTGTCTTGATCCCCTCCCACAGAAGAAAGCAGCGCCGCCATGTATTCTGTTGGATAATTGGCCTTGAGATAGGCTGTCTGGAAAGTAATCAGTCCATAGGCCGTAGAGTGGGATTTGTTGAAGCAATACTCGGCAAAAGCAACCATTTGGTCAAATAGCTCCGTAGCCACTTCCTTGGCCGCACCTCGCTCTACTGCCCCTCGGACGAATTGCTCCCGGTGTTTCTCCATCTCGGAAACTTTCTTTTTTCCCATCGCCCGCCGCAATAGATCAGCCTGGCCCAGGGTATAGCCGGCCATGTCCTGGGCAATGCGCATGATCTGTTCTTGGTAGAGAATGGCGCCATAGGTATCTTGAAGGATTGGCTTGAGGAGATCGTGGGCGTAGGTTACCGGCTTGCGGCCATGCTTGCGATCGATAAAGTCCGGGATCATGCCCGTATCCAATGGCCCTGGCCGGTAAAGAGCTAAGACCGAGGAAATATCTTCCAAGTTGGAAGGCTTGAGCTCTCGCACCACCTGCTTCATGCCGGAAGACTCCAGTTGGAAGATCCCTTCCAGCTCTCCTTTTTCCAAAAGTTGGTAAGTTTTCTCGTCGTCCAATGGCAGGTTATCCAGGTCGATAGTGACCCCTCTGTGCTCTCGAATCAGCTCCACGGCCCGCTGGATCATCGTCAGGTTGCGCAGCCCCAAAAAGTCCATCTTCAACAGGCCCAGAGACTCGATATCTTCCATCGAGTACTGAGTAATAATTTGGCCTTCGTTGTTGTATTGCAAGGGCACGATCTCATCTAGAGGATCTTTGGAGATGACCACGCCGGCAGCGTGAACCCCAAAGGTTTTGTTGGTGCCTTCCAACAGGCGGGCCAGCTCGATCCAGCGGTGAGTGGTTGGGTCTTTCTCGTATTTTTCTTTGAACTCTGGAGCCGGCGTGTTCTCGCCGATCATCTCCTCCAATTTTGCCGGTTTGCCCCGCGAGACCGGGATCAGCTTTGCCATTTTGTCGGCTTCGGCATAGGGAATATCCAGCACCCGACCGACATCTTTGAGAATGGCCTTAGAAGTCATGCGGTTGAAGGTGATGATCTGGGCCACTCGCTCCTGGCCGTATTTGCGGGTTACATAGTCGATCAGCTCTCCCCGCCGCTCGATACAGAAATCGGTATCGATATCCGGCATCGATTGCCGTTCTGGGTTGAGAAAGCGCTCGAAGAGCAACCCATATTTGACGGGATCGATGTTGGTAATCTGCAAAGCATAGGCCACCAGGGATCCGGCTGCCGAACCACGGCCTGGGCCCACTGGGATCCCGTGTTCGCGAGCATAGCGAACGTAGTCCCAGACCACCAGGAAATAGCTGGAGAAGCCCTTTTGTTGGATGATATTCAGCTCAAAGCGCAGGCGCTCCTGATAGTTTTCCGGAATCTGATCTGGATAGGCGACGCCGCAGCGTTTCGCCAGGCCCTGCCAGGCCAATTCGGTGAGATAGCTATCGGCAGAATGGCCCGGCGGAACCGGATAGTCGGGCATGCGCGTTTCCCCAAATAGGTCATAGCCCTCGATCTTTTCCAGCACCTTGAGAGTGTTGGCAATGGCTTCGTCGATCACCTCCTGCTCCAGGTGATCGCGGCAGAGGCGGCGCATCTCCTCCGGGCTTTTCAAGTACTCTGTGCCGCTGTAGCGAAGGCGGTTTTTTTCGGTGAGGGATTTGCCTGTTTGGATGCAGAGCAAAGCATCATGAGCCTCCACATCCCAACAGGAGATGAAGTGGCTATCGTTGGTGAGGATGATCGGGATCCCTAATTCGCGAGCAATGCGCACCAATTGCACATTGACAAAGCGGTCTTCTCGATAGCCGTGATCCTGAATCTCGATGTAGTAATCATCTCCAAACTGTTCCTGATACCAGGCGGCAACTTGGCGGGCAATTTCTGGCCGCCCCTGCAAAATGGCCTGGGGCACCTCCCCGGCCAGGCAGCCGCTGGTAACGATCAACCCCTCTTTGTATTGCGCCAAATACTCTTTGTTGATACAGGGCCGAGCGAAGATCCCCTTGCCTTGAACGCCTTGGAGATGGGAAATGGTGGTCAGCTTGACCAAGTTTTTGTAGCCCTGGGTATTTTTGGCCAAAACCACTTGGTGATACTTGGGGTACTTGCGGCTTTTGTCTCGAATATCGCCGTTGATAACATACATCTCATTGCCGATGATCGGCTTGATCCCTTTGCTTTTACACAGTTTCACCAGCTCGATGGCCCCGTACATAACGCCGTGATCCGTCAGGGCCAGCCCCGGCAAACCCATCGCCACCACCTGCTCAATCAGAAGCGGCAATTGGCTGGCGCCATCCAAGAGGCTGTACTCGCTGTGCAAGTGCAAGGGAACAAAGGCCATGGCAAGGCTACAGATAGAAGGATCTTTCTTACCTTAACTCGGTGTGCCCATTTCCCGGCTGCCTGCAGGTGTGGCTACAGTGAGATCAATCAAGCTTGTGTTTTCTCCTTTTGCCTAAATGGACACTCCCCTTCGCCTCACCCAGTACTCCCACGGCGGCGGCTGCGGCTGTAAAATCGCCCCGGCGCTGCTGCAGCAGATTCTCAAAGAGCTGCCCCTTTTCTGGTCGGATCCGGCGCTGCTGGTGGGATCCGAGACCAGCGACGATGCCGCCGTCTACCAACTCAACGACGAGCAGGCCCTGATCCTGACCACCGACTTTTTCATGCCCATTGTGGACGATCCGGTGGATTTTGGCCGCATCGCCGCCGCCAACGCCCTTTCCGATGTTTACGCGATGGGGGGCACGCCCATTCTCGCCCTGGCCATTTTGGGCATGCCGGTCGACAGGTTGCCCCTGTCGGCCATTCGGGAGATCATGGCCGGGGGAATCAAGGTCTGTCAGGAAGCCGGGATCCCTTTGGCCGGGGGGCACTCCATCGATTCGCCCGAGCCCATCTTCGGCCTGGTGGCGGCAGGGCTGGCCCACCCGCAGCACATCCGCCGCAACGCCACCGCCCGGCCCGGCGACGATCTCATCCTCACCAAGCCGCTGGGGATCGGGGTGATGACCACCGCCCTGAAAAAGGGCCAGCTCAGCGCGGCAGGCTACGCGGAAGTTTTGCAAGTGATGACTCAGCTCAACCGCATCGGCCCGCAACTGGCGCAGCGAGCCCAGGTTCGCGCCCTAACCGATGTAACGGGGTTTGGCCTTTTGGGACATCTGCTGGAAGTCTGCCGGGGCTCGGGGGTGAGCGCCGAGCTGGATTTGGCTGCCATTCCGTTTTTGACCGAAGCGCTCTCCTTAGCTGAAGCTGGGATCTTCCCCGGCGCAGCCCGGCGCAACTGGCAGGGCTATGAGGGAGTAGAGGCCAACTCTCTGCCGGAGTGGCAGCAGTTGCTCTTGTCGGATCCGCAAACCAGCGGCGGCTTGCTGGTGGCGGTGGATCCCGCCTACACCGCAGAGCTTTTGCAAGAGCTCCACAGCGCCGGCTACTCTTACGCCCGTCGCATTGGCCGCTGCCAGGCCGGCGAAGGGATCGCCATCCGGGTTGTCGGCGAGATGCCGGTAGCTTGAGTGAAGCCTATATTCGGCCCTCTCCTGCCAATATGAAGATTCGGTCAAGCAGAGCTGCGAAAGTTGAAGATCTCATGTAAGGGTAAGGGGAGCTGAGATATCTTAAAGGGGTATGAACGAGCCCTCTCCCAACAGCCATAGCCTGGTTCAGTGGGTTGAGCCAGGTCAACTGATTCGCAGCCTCAGCAGTGGCCAATTGCTGATGGTGGATCCACAGCGGCCCAACGCCCTGATCATCTGCAAGACGTTTCATGCCGAGTTTGCCGGGCCGGGGGCTGCGGTCGGGGGGCCCTTGGATGTGGATTCGAGCGGCGTGCTCCCCATTGGGGATGTGGCTCTGTTGCATCCCCAGGGCTATCAAGAGCGGCAAAATGCCTATGCCAAGCGGCTGCACTGGATGCGCTGGCTGCAGCAGATCACCGATAATCCTCTGCCGGCCCAGCGGGCGCGGGTGCTGCTTTTTAGTTTGGAGGAATTTTTCTCTGCCGATTTGGTCAGCCAGTTGCCGGATGACATTTTGGCGCGGCTGGTCGGGGTGCTGCCGCAGACAATCGCCGCAGCTCGGATGGAAATGATGCCCCTCTACAGCCCCAGCTATTCCCTGGCCGGCTGAGCCGTCTTGGGGAAGAAGGGAGAGGGGAGCCTGAGTTGGGGCTGTTCGGGATCGGAGTAAGAGACCTAGACTACAGAAATCAGGCCTTCTGGCTCTCTGGATTTGATTGGAAAATAAGCGCGGTATCGCTATCCTGAAAGCTCGCCCAACCGGGATCCTGGCCTCATGCAGTGGTGGAAACGGCTTCGCCAAAATCGCTGGGCTCAAGCAGGAGCCTACATCCTCCTCGTTTTCTATACTTGCGCCATTTTTGCCGAGTTTGTCGCCCCCTACAGCCCGCTGGAATCGCAGCCGGGGGGATCCCTTCTGCCCCCCACCGCCATTCACTTTTGGGACGAGTCGGGGGCTTGGCTGGGACCCCACGTTTATCCAACTCGCCAGGGGCCGGTGGATCTGGAAACGGGCGAACGTCCGCTTTTGGTGGATACCAGCCGTCCCGCCGGGATCCGCCTGTTTGTGGCCGGCACCCCTTACCGTTGGTTGGGTTTGATCCCCTGGGATCGACACCTATTCGGCACTGTCCCTCTGCGGACGGAGGAAGGGCTGCCCGTAGCGCGGCTACACCTGCTGGGCACGGACGATCAAGGTCGCGACTACTTCAGCCGTCTGGTCTACGGTGGGCGCGTCAGCCTGTTCGTTGGCCTGGTGGGCATCGGCATCTCTTTTCCCATCGGTCTGCTGGTGGGGGCCATATCCGGCTACTTCGGCGGCTGGGTGGATACGCTGCTGATGCGGCTGACTGAGGTGTTGATGTCGATCCCGACGCTGTATTTGCTGGTGTCGTTGGCGGCGGTGTTGCAGGTGAACCCGCTGACCGGTGTGCCCTTCAGCAATGCCGAGCGCTTTTTGGTGATTGTGGCCATCCTCTCTTTGGTGGGTTGGGCGGGCTTGGCCAGGGTGATTCGGGGGCAGGTGCTGTCCTTGCGGGAGCGAGACTTTGTGCAGGCGGCGCGGGTGGCCGGGGCCGGATCCCTGTATCTGCTGGTGCGCCATATCCTGCCCCAGACCACCACCTACGTGGTGATCTCGGCAACCTTGGCGGTGCCCGGCTATATCGTGGCAGAGTCGGTGCTGAGCTTGATCGGCCTGGGGATCCAACAGCCGGATGCCTCGTGGGGGAACATGCTGTCGCTGGCCACCAACGCTTCGGTAATCATTCTGCAGCCCTGGCTGGTGCTGGCCCCCACCCTGATGGTGGTGCTCACCTCCCTGTCTTTTAACTTGCTGGGAGATGGCCTGCGAGATGCCCTCGACCCGCGGGATCCTGATCCTCGCTGAGGAGAAGTTGCTTCCTGGTTTGCCGGCTGTAGAGGCAATGGGGCGGCCTGCCGTTCACCGTTTCCCGTCGGGATAGAGCCGGTTGAGCCCCTTGCGAGCCTTGGCATGGACGTCCAGGGTGGTATCCATCTTCAGGATCTGGCGGTAGACTTGCTCGGCCCGGGCGATTTCCCCCTCCTGCTCCAACTTCTCGGCCAGCTTGAGCAAACTTTGGGCCGAGGGATCCGCCAAAGAGCCCTGCTCCTGCAGTTGCCGCAGCTCTTCCAGGCGCTCTTGCACCATCGGTCGCAACAGCCAGGAATCGTCCAGATCCAACACTTCTCGGTAGTAGCGCTGGGCCTCTTTGAAGTTCTTTTGCTCGTCGTAGGCTTCCGCCAGTTGCAAAGCCAGCTCCGCCGTGGGCCGATCCTTAAACTGGCGATGCAGTTGGTTCAGCCGCCGCAGGAAGGGGGATCCCTGCTGCGGGTTTTTCAAATCCGGCGCGTGTTGAACCGGCAAATAGTTACTCCTCTCCGCCGATTGTTGAGGGGAAGGGGCAGGCTCCGCGGCCTGAGGTCGAAGGGGCGTTTGCCGGCTGATGCTTTTGGGGTCAATGGGGGTGGGCTTGTAAACCCAAACCGGCTGATCCGAAGAGGATGCCGGTGGGGTTGGGTGTGGGATCGGCTGGGGCAAGGGAATGGTCTTGCGATCCGGCGGTTCAGGAGATGGCTGCTTCAGCTCCTCAAGGGTGCTGGGAGGTTTGGGGGCCTGAAATTGAATCGCTTTGGGAGTCTCCCTGCGCTCTTGGGCCAATTCTCGGTACAGAGCGGCCAATTGCAGGTACCCCGCTTCTTCATAGGCGGTGGCCAGCCAACGGGCATTCTCTGGGCTGGGATCCGCACGATAAGCCCGCCGGAGCAACTGCAAAGCAGTGCCGTAGTTGCGCTCTCGAATGGCTGCCCGTCCCAAACTCGCTGAGCTGACCCCGATGGTATCGCTGGCCATAGTCCCCCATCTGTCTTGGCGCCGACAATAGAGCTAAGAGTCAAGGCTGAGCTGCTGATAATTCATGTTTTCCAAGCCAGCCACGTGGGTTGACGCTTGCTTAATATAACTGGATTCCTTGGCCATAGCATACCCTCACCAGCCGGGATGTTATCTGCTCGGACAGCTCCCTCTTGTTGAGATCTCTCGCTTTATATCAATTCAATGTCGATATTGAGGGTGGGATTGGATTGAGATCTGGATGCCAAGTTAACTTTCGGGCTAACTTGTAGTCAGAGCTTCAGCAGCAACAGGTTCTGACGCCAACATGATCCAAGACTTTCGAGAGCGGTACCCTATGGGCAGTTTGCTCACCGATCTGTTGCGGGTGGAAGAAGGGATCTACATCGTCAAAGCCCAGGTGGTGGTCAACAACACGGTTCTGGGCAGTGGTATTGCCGGCTCCAACACAGTAGAAGAAGCAGAAGATGCTGCGCTGAAGCGCGCTTTAAACCACGCAGGATTCGGTCATTCCACAACTTCCCTGAGCTTGGGGGTGGATTCTGCTGCCGCCAGGATGCCCTACCTGCCCACTCCTGACTTGGCCAATGGGCGCACCCACTCTTCTGCTGCCCCTCAAGCTCCTGAGTCGATAGGGATCCCGGCGAAGCCGACTTCCCCAGAGTTGCCCAATCTGAGCGAGCCAGGGGCCTATGGAGATGATTTATCCGACATCATTGCTCAAACAGATGTCGAGATGCAGCGTATTGGCTGGGGCCGCAAGGAAGGACAAGAGTTCTTGGAGCGTCGCTTCCAAAAAAAGTCGCGCCACCAACTAAATGAGGCCGAACTGCGGGAGTTCTTGCGCTATTTAAAACAGCAGCCGTCCCGCCTCAACAGCGAGCCCCGTTTTTGACTTTTCCAGACTCCCTCGCTCCCGGCCCCTCTCCCAGAGGGAGTCCCCCCTCACCCCCAGCCCCTCTCCCAGAGGGAGTCCCCCCTCACCCCCAGCCCCTTTCCCAGAGGGAGAGGGGAGTTAGACTTGACCTTGGAAAAATCCCTTGCCCAAAGACAGGAGACTGCATCAAACCGCCAGTCTCTCTGGTGTCTCGTTGTGTTCTGGAATAGCCACGGCTAGGGCGCACCCACGATCACAGTGGTGTCTTGCATTGTCTTCACGACGGTCTCGCCTCCTTCCGAGAGCACAACCCGTCGCTCCGGCACCGACACTCCGGCCACCCTGGCAGTTTGGTAGTTTTGCCCGGCCTGCACCACAGAAGGAATGACGCCTGGGCCGGAAACCAAAGCAAAGGATTCGCCACCAATCTGTATCATCCCGGAAACCTGTACACTGCGGGCAAAGGCAGCCGGGTCGGGGGTAGGCGTTGGGATCGGGGTAGCCACGGCTACAGGCGCTCCATTGCCGTCGCCAGGAGGGGGCAAAACCGGAGGTGGAGGCAGGGGCGGCAGGACAATCTGCGGTTCAGGAGCACGCACGTTTTGGGGCACAAAGGGATCCGCCCGTCCCGCCCCACTCAAGGCCCGCTGGGTTTCCTGCTCCCGATCCACCGGTGGGATCAGGCTGGAGGCGGCTTGAGTGGTTTGCAAGAGGGAGGGCACAAGCGGGGGCGGAGGTTGGTCGGGGGCAGTCTGGCCAAAACCTGGAGGCAGGCTCGCCGTTTGTTGCCGGGCAAGAGCCTGCATCTGGCTGGCTCCGCGGGCCAGAGTAGCGTTCATATCCTGTTCCCAACGGCCTGAGGCGTTGAGCCGCATAACTACAGGGCTGCTGCCGCCGCGCGACTCCACCCAGATCTCGGCTTCTGTGTCGCTCAGCCGACGGGAGCGGAGGATGCGGGATCCCGGGGGCAAGAGGGGCTGCAGCGCCAGCTCCGCTTCGGGAACCGCTTGTTCGTTGGCCAACGCAGAAGACAAACGAGGGGACAAGCAGACCAGGCCCCCTGCCGACAACAAGAGGATCCCAAGTGAGAACAGTTGGCGAGCAGGTAGAGATTTCAGCATAGAGACCACCGGGAGAGAGCCTCGCATCACCAAAATAGCCGAAATCTTGGGGATGGGGCTCAATCGAGCTGCTTTTTTCGACAACAATGCTAGGATTTCCAATCAAAGCCTCAGCCCCTGTCAATAGAGATCCCGACCGGCGTAGGCAAAGCCGGCCCCTATCTGAGCGCAGCCCAATTTGCCATAATGAAGAGAGACTGTAAAAATTTGTTAACGACATGACTGTCTCTGCTTTGGATCCTGTCAACCCCGCTCGTCTGGAGGAGATTGCCGAGCGGCTGCGCAGCCCGCGCCCTGCGGATCGCATGGTGGCCTTGGCGCAATTGCGGGATGTGCCAGCAGAGCAGGCGGTGCCGCTGATTTTGCAGGTCATCGACGACGAAAACCTGCAGGTGCGCTCTTTTGCCGTGTTTGCCTTGGGGATCAAGCAGACGGACGCCTGTTTGCCCAAGCTGCTGGAGATTCTCACCCAAGACCCGGACTACGGCATTCGCGCCGATGCGGCAGGCGCCCTGGGCTACTTGGAAGATCCGCGGGCTTTTGAGGCGCTGGTGCGTGCTTTTTATGAAGATGTGGAGTGGCTGGTGCGCTTCAGCGCCGCCGTGGCCCTGGGCAACCTGAAGGATCCCCGAGCCTACGACGTATTGCTGCGGGCGTTGGAGGGGCCGGAAGAGCTGCTGCAGCAGGCGGCCATTGCTGCTCTGGGAGAACTGGGGGATCTGCGGGCGTTGGATCACATCCTGCGGTTTGCCCAGTCGGAAGATTGGCTGGTGCGGCAGCGGCTGGCCCAGGCCTTGGGAAATCTGCCTTCGCCCAAGAGCGTTTCCGCCCTCAACTATCTGGCCAAAGATCCCCACGATAGCGTTGCCGCGGCGGCTTTGGATTCGCTGCGGCGGCTGCGCCAAAGGGGCTTCCCGGAACCGGGATCCCGGCCAGCCGATTCAGAAGCAAGCTAAGCTGAAGATCTGGGTTCGGCCTGATGTAGGGACGGGGTTCTCGGAGGGCTCCGTCGAGGATTTGCCGGCCTTTGGTTTTCCTGATCCTCTGCTCTGCGATGGCTACCAGCCCCTATCCTCTCGTTGCTCCAGAAATAGCCGGCTCCCCCTCTCGGCCTCGCATTGTGGCGGCTCTCTCTGGGGGGGTAGACAGCTCCACGGTGGCGGCCATTCTCCACGAACAGGGCTATGCCGTGGAGGGAGTGACTCTCTGGCTGATGCGGGGGAAAGGCCAGTGCTGCACCGACGGCCTGGTGGACGCCGCCGCCATCTGTGAGCAATTGGGGATCCCCCACCATATTGTGGATAGCCGCGAGCTGTTCCAAGCCAACATTGTCGATTACCTGGTGGCCGGCTATGCGGACGGGATCACACCGCTGCCCTGCTCGCAATGCAACAAGCTGGTGAAGTTTGGTCCCTTGCTAACCTATGCCCGCGAGACCCTGGGCATCTCTCAGATTGCCACCGGCCACTACGCGCGGGTACGTTTCAACAGCGAGCTGGGGCGATATCAACTGCTGCGGGCGGTGGATCGGCAGAAGGATCAGTCTTATTTTCTCTACGACCTCAGCCAAGAGCACCTGGCCCACAGCCTCTTCCCCTTGGGCAACTACACCAAGGCCCAAACCCGCCAGATTGCCGCGCGCTACGGCTTGGTTACGGCAAATAAGCCCGAAAGCCAGGATCTGTGCTTGATCGAGACCTACGGCTCGATGCGCAACTTTTTGGATCAGCACCTGGGTCAAAGGCCGGGGGAAATTGTCGATACCCAGGGGCGCGTGCTGGGATCCCATCAGGGCATTCACCACTACACTGTTGGCCAGCGCAAGGGGCTGGGCATTGCCTCTTCCCGCCCGCTCTATGTAGTGCGCATCGATGCGGCCATGAACCGCGTGGTGGTGGGGGAACGGGAAGAAGCCACCCAAGCCGAGGCCTGGGTGCGGCAGGTGAACTGGGTCTCGACCCCTGCGCCGGACGAGCCCTTAGCGGTAGAAGTGCAGGTGCGCTACCGTACCCCCGCCGTGCCGGCCACCTTGATCCCGGAATCGCCGGAGCGGGTCAAGCTACGGTTTGCCGAGCCGCAATTTGGCGTCACCCCCGGCCAGGCCGCCGTCTGGTACCACGGGGATCTCCTGCTGGGGGGAGGGATCCTGGAGCGCCCTTCTCCCTAGGCCAACTGCAACTTCCCTCTCGCCAGGGGGGAAGGATTGGGGGTGAGGGCAAGCCAAACTACGCTGCTTGCGCTTGCAGCTGCTGCAGGGATCGGAACAGGAGCACCGTGTAGACATTGAAGATAGGCGTGACTGCCGTGAAAGCGGTAAACCCGACCACAACTGCTAAGAGAGCTACCACAGGCGCCCAAACCAGAAGCGCAAGTCCTATGATGTCGGTATTACCCCCAGTTACAACTGCAGCTAGGGTAGCTCCCAAGATCGCCACAACAAAAGGCAAAAGCAGGATTGAGATGCCGAAGATCAAAACCACGACCAGGAATGCCCAAAACACCCCCCACCAACGGCCCCTGACCAGGTTCCAACTGTAGACCAACCCTTCTGTGGCACCCTTGTCCTCCAGGGCAATTGCGCAGAGGGTGAAAGCTAGCCTTACCCGGCAATAGATGCCGGGAAACACAAACAGCTGCATCCCTAGTGAGGAAATCAGATTCACCAGGAGGCTGCCGAATATCAGAGGCACTGCCTTAGAGAAAGCCTGATCCAAGCTATTGCCCAGCAAGGGAGTTCGCTGCTTCAAGTGCTGATCCACCAGCCAAAAGGCTGCTCCTGTCAAGATGGGCGCGCCGACTAGGACATAGGCCAGGAGGAGCAAGGAGAGGATCATCCCGAGGGAAGGTGAGGTCAGACCTACAACGAAGAACGCGATATGGCTAGAAGAGGTCAGGATCAGCAGCGGCCAGTAGATGGGACCTACCAACTCAAACGACCGCCGCAAGAGCAGAATCGGGCTAAGGGTGGCGCTTTGCATGGCAGAGGGATCCTCGTGGGCAGCCCAGTCCACCCCCTTCATACCACGGGATCTCACCTAGGACATCTTGGGTTGAGCCGAAATCCCAAAAAGGGATCCCTTCTCATCTCAAAGCTAGGCACGGGGAGCACCCTTTTTGCTATCCCCAATGGGGGCAAAAGCGGAAACTAGGAGGCCGCCTGCCCCTTCAATCGTTGCAGGGATCGGAACAGGAGAACCACATAGACCCAGAAGATGGGCACAACGGCTGTGGCAGCAGCAGCCGCAACCATTCTCACCCCAAAGTCGCCAACATCAGCCACAACTATGACAAATCCAACTATCAATACACCCGCAAAACCAAGAATCAAGCCCAGGACCAGAAGGGCCCAAAACACGCCCCACCAACGACCTTTGACGAGATTCCAACTGTAGCGCAGCCCTCCTGTAGTTCCTTGATTTTCTAGAGCAATGGCACAAGGTGTGAGGGCCAGCTTAACCCCTACATAAATGCCTGGAATGATCAGAAAGATGGAGGCAAGGCAAGAGAGGAGTGCTGCTAAGAGGGTGCTCAGAACTAGAGGCACTGCCTTCGAGACAGCTCGGTTGAGGCTGTTGCCCAGCAGGGGAGCTTGCCGCTTCAGGTGCTGATCCACCAGCCACAAGGCTGCTCCGCCTAGGATCGGTGCAACAACAATGCCATAGGCCCGTTGGAGGATCCCCCCGAGAAGTGGGGTCAGCTCCGTGACGATGGCCAGAATAAAGCCTGGAGAGGCCAGGATCAGCAGCGGCCAGTAGATGGGACCTACCAACTCAAACGACCGCCGCAGGAGCGGGATTGGGCTAAGGGTGGCGTTTTGCATGGCGGAGGGATCCTCGTGGGCGACCAAGTCCACCCCCTTCATACCACGGGATCCCGGCTTTGTTGCTGGGAATAGGCTTAAGAAAGTCTGTATTGCTTTGTACAGATCTAGGCGGATTTTTGGAGAATCCACGCCGCTGCCTGCTCGCCGCTGCGGAGAGCCCCCTCGATGCTGCTCTGGTGGGTGTATTCCCCCGCCCAGAGGAGGCCCTGGAGACCGCTGCAGGTGGATGGCAGGTGCTGCTGGAACCCCGGCGGCTGCACAAATTGGGCAAAAGGGATCCGGTATACCCGCAACAGGCGAAATTGCTCTAGGGGAGCTTTCGGGAAGTAAGCTTGCAGCTCGGCTCGGCAGGCTTGGGCCAGCTCCTCGTCACCTAAGGGGGGATCCCCCAGCACCACCACAGAGTACAGGTGTTGGCCGGGGGGAGCCAGTGCCGGGCTGATGTGGGTGAGCTGAACCCAATGGTTGATCCAGCCCTGGCCGGTGGCGTTGAGGTGCAAATAGCCACCACGAGTGAGGGAAAAGGGAGCGCAGAAGTAGAGGCAGGTCACCGCTCGCCCTGGAGTGGGAATGGGGGTGGGGGCCTGAGGGCACAGCTCCGCTTGCCAGGCCCGCGCTTGAGGAGCATCGGTGGCGCAGACCACCCACTCGGCAGGGATCTCCTCGCCGTCGGCGGTGCGGATCCCGCGCACTTTTCCCTCTTGGACCAGGATGCGCTCCACCGGGGTTTGGTAGCGGATCTGCTCTGGGGCAAGGTGGCCGGCCAGTTGGCGGGCCAGTTCTCCCATACCCAAGGCCGGGGTGACGATGGCTCCCTCGGCCATCATCTTGAAATAGAAGGCCAAGAGGCGGGCGCTGCTGGCCAGCTCCGGATCCAAAAGAATGCCGCGGAAAAAGGGGTAGAAAAAGTGCTGGCAGATCTTGGCGGAGAACCCGTACCTTTCCAGAAACTCCCGCACCGAACAATCGGATCCCCCCAGTCCTTCTTGGAAAACCTGCTCCGGGGTGCGCCGCGCCAGCTCTGCCCGCAACTGCAGCACCTTGAGCTTGTCGCCAAAGCTGGCCAAGGGGTTGAGCAGGGAAGGAAAGATACTGGACAGATCCCGTAGGGGATCCCCCAACAGCCAGCAGCGACCGGGTTGGGCCAACATGGCTCCCGGACGGTAGGGGCGGGGATCGAGCTGGCTCAGATCCAGATGCCGCCGCACCTGGGGATAGGCCGTAAACAGCACCTGAAAGCCGCGATCCAAACGAAAGTCTTCCACCGCGTCGGTGCGCACCCGCCCGCCGGGGCTGTCGCTTTTCTCTAGGACCAGAACATCCCTTTGGCCCGCTTGGGCCAGCACCTTGGCGCAGGTCAAGCCGGCCAGCCCCGCCCCGATAATGACTACTCTGCCCATGCTCTGCCGGGATCCCTCCTCCGTCGAGTATTCTACCTGGCTTGATTCCTCAAGGCTGAGTCCCCTTCTCCGCTTCAGAGGCGGGATGTTCTGGCCCCCAGATGCGAATGGCGCCATCGGCGCCGCCGCTGAGAAGGGTCTGACCATCGGGGCCGAACAGCAGAGCGCTCACCATCCAGGTCTGGCCGCCCAGAGTGCGCAACTCTTTGCCGCTGCGCAGATCCCAGAGTTTGATCTGCTGGGCGCGGTGATCGGTGCTGCTGGCCAGCAAGCGACCATCGGGGCTGAGGGCAAGGGTGGCCAAGCCGGATAAGGGCTGGGGCAGGGTGCGCTCCCGGGATCCCGTGCCCACGTTCCAGATCCAGATGCCGGAAGCGCTGGCGGCGAGCAAGTGGCGGCCATCGGGGCTGAGGAGCACCTGCTCGATGGGGTAGTCGGCTTCGAGGGTTTTCAGCAACGCTCCACTCCTGGGATCCCAGAGATAGACGGCGGGATTCCCATTGGCAGCCACCAGGATCCAGGGCGAGCTCCCTTCTTCCGCCAACCCAGAGGGAGCAAAGGCCACTGCCGTAATGCCTGCCCCTTGGGTAACCGGGTAGGCGGCGCTGTCGATGGTGCGCACCAACTGGCCGTCCTCGGCTTGCCAAAGGCGGATGGTGCGGTCGGCGCTGCCGCTGGCGATCCAACGGCCATCGGGGCTGATGGCGACGCTGTTGATCAAGTCGGTGTGTCCTTGCAATTGCAGCCGTGGCACCCCCTCCCCCGACCGCAGGGCGGGATCCCCTAGAGCAGCCAGATCCCAGACCCGCACCGTCTTGTCTGCCCCTCCACTCACCAAAAAGGTGCCATCCGGGCTGATGGCCAGCGTCTCAATCGAGCCTTCGTGGCCTGTCCAGCTCTGCAGTAGTTGGCCGGCCTGGGGATCCCAAAAGCGGATGACGCCGTCATCCCCCCCGGCAACCAGGAGATTTCCATCCGGGCTGATGGCCAGGGCGGTGATGGCGGCGGGACCTTCCAGCTTGGCCTTGAGCCGTAAGGACTTGGCCCAATCTGCCAAGTCGAGGGCAGGGCTTCCAGTCTTGGAGGGATTGGGCGGCTGCTCTGTGAAGCTGAAGCTGTTGGGCCCAGCGGATCCCAAATTTGCCATTGTTCCCGCGGGCGGGACAGAGTCCCTAGGCACAACTGCCTTCTCTCCCCACCGGCTAAGGTTGGCCGCCAGTTGCCAGGCAGCAACTCCGAACAAAACCAGCAAAGCCGCCAGGCTGCTCCCCGCCCAAAGCGGTGGGATCCAGAAACGCGCCCGCAACGATACGGGAGAGCGCGGCGGCGTAGTCGGCTCCTGCCAGGGATCGACGGCAACAGGGTCGGGCAAGATCTCAGCGCCGGGAGAGACACCTTCTGCCAGAGACAAAGCCTGCAAGGCAGCCAGAGCTGCCGCTGCCGAAGCAAAGCGCTGCCGCGGGTCGCAACCCACCAGGCCATCCAAAAAAGCAGCGAAAGGAGCGCTGGTAGGAGCCAGATCGTGCCAGCGCAGCTCTCCCGTCAACGGATCGCGAAACAGCTTGTGGGTCGGGATCCCTGAGAGGGCTTGCAAGGCGAGGAGGCCCAAGGCATCGAGGTCGCCGCCAGCAGAGGAAGCCTCCAATCCAGAACCGGCAGAGGCCATAGCTTGGCCCAAGCCCAATACCATCCAACGGCCATCGGACTGTCGGCAGAGCAAGCAAGAGGGCCGCAAATTGCCGTGGCTCACCCCCTCACCCTGCAGAAAGGCTAGAGTCTGCAACACATCTTGCAAAAAGGCCCGCACCTCCACCTCTGACCAAAGCTGCCCTTGCTCCGTGGTCTGGCGCAGGGCCTGTTCCAGTGTCTGCCCCTGGATCCACTCTTCCACCCAGTAAAAGCCCCCTTCCTCCTCAAAATAGGCCAGCAGGCGCGGGATAGCGTCATGGGATCCCAGGCGTTCCCGCAGCGCCATTGCCTGTTGAAATCGCTGCCGGGCAGCAGAGGGCTCTTCCCCCTTGGGAGAGCGAGGTTGCCAACGCCTGATCACCACCCAGCTCTGTTCGGGGCAATGGCCATCTTGGGCCAGGTAGGTTTGCCCGCTGGATCCCAGTTCTTCTAGGATCTGATAGCGGCCAGCCAAGGTTTGCCCTACCATAAGGACTCCGGTCGCTCCAGGCAGATGTGGCTCACCCGTGGCCTATCCTCGGCCAGGCTACCAATTTTTGCTTCTGACCCATCATGCCACAGTGAGAAAACAGGGTCTAAGGTAACCCCCTCGGCAAGAGATGAGGTTTCTGGCTACTCGAGGCGGGAGAGATGGAGGTGACCTCCCTTTGGAAGAAGGAGATCTAGATCAGGCGCGAGAACCTAGGACTCAACCCTCCCCCCCAATTGGCGGCCCGCCCAAGGAAAATCCTCTACACTAAATAGAGCGAGTACAGGCAAAACCGCGTCCATCCTATTGTTTGCCGGTCTGTTCTCCAGGCTGGCCTCCCTGGCACCTTATGTCTTCTGTCAACCCGGCCTTGCCCATTCAGTGGATCGATGCGGATTCGGGAGAGGTGGTGGAGGAATGCCCCTGGGAGAGCAGCCCCCATCCGGGTACCTACATCCAACTGGCCGAGCAGCACTACCTAATTTTGGAAAAGCGTCATTCCTACCAATTGCGGCAGGGCAAGTATCACCTCTGCGGCATCCGCGCCCTCATTCGCCCGGTGAGCCCACCTCCCGAAGCAGGCCAGTTTCTGGGGGATCCCTCCTGTCGCTTCAATGCCCGCTCGCCCCTGTTGCGCTGCGCCGTCAACCCCAGTGGGCCCTGCCAGGGGTGTCGCCACTACGAGCCGGCCAAAGGGCGTTAGCTTTCCAGCTCCAGCGCCAGCACCTCGGTCAGGGCGCGGTTGGTGTTTTCCCGGAACTCGGCCACGCTCACCCGGCCCAGCAGATACACTGCCAGCAACATCACCCCTGCCTCCACCCCAAAGACGGTGGCATAGGCCAGCACCGAGGAAGTGGGGAAGAGGAGCCGCCCCAAATCCAGCAAGGCGCCGCCAATGAGGGTAGAAAGCGCCTGCGACATCGCCTGGGCCAGGCCCCAAGCCCCAATAAAGGTGCCGGCAGTCTCAGCCGCTGTCAAATCCAACATCAAGCTGATGGCGCCGTTGGTGGTGATCCCGGAAGCTAAGCCGAACAGGATCATGCACAGTTGCAGCAGCCGCGGCTCGCCCGTAAACCCTGAGGCAATGGTTAGGCCAAAAGAAAGGGCCACCAGCAAGCAGCCCAGGCGGGTGGTGGTCTGCTTGCCCAACTTGGGCACGATGAAAAATCCGGTCACCACAATTCCCGCCAAAATGCCCAGGCTCCAGAAAGCGTTGAGCTGGGTACTTTGGGATACGGTCATGCCGAACACCTCGCCGCCATAGGGCTCTAGAATCGGCTGCTGGATAAACAGGCCCATGGTCATCAGGGCCAAAAAGCCGAAGAAGATCACGGTTTGGCGGCTGGCGGTGAGCACCTTAATGGCCGTGCCCAGGGTGATCTGGTCTTCCCGACCCACCAAGGTGGAACGGGATCCGTAGCGAGAGTAGCGTTCTTCCACCCCCCAGGTGGCGATCACCCCCAGCAGGATCACCACGGCAGGGATGATGATGAAAAGGCGGTTGATCGTGCTCTGTAAGTTCTCGGCATCCAGGCCGCGCAGCAGCACCGCCGAGCCAATCGCCCCCCCGGCGATGCCCACCATCAGCATCGACCAGACGATCCCCACCAACTGGGAGCGGTTGTGCTCATCGGAAACATCCACCAGCAGCGCCGCAAAGGGCGTGGAGCAGGCGCTCAGACACAGCCCGTAGAGAGCAAACATCAAGGCAGCCAGAGCAATCCAGCCGTAGGTAGCCGGCGACCAGCCGCTGTTGGCAAAGCTCTGCCCCAAGCCCCACACCACCTGCACCGCCAAGAAGATGCACAGGGCAAACAACACCGATCCCAGGCGCACATAGCCGCTGCGGTGCGTCCCCAACAAAGGCTTGGCATCGGAAAGCTGCCCAAACCAGACGCGGGCTGGAGACACCAACTGGTGCATGGCCAGGGATCCCCCCACCACCGTAGCCGGGATGGCCAGCAGCTCCGGGTCGATCATGACCCGGTTGAGCACCCCCAACGTCAGCAGCGACATCATCCCCAAGCCCATCTGAAATAGGCCCAGGCGAAACATAACCAGCAAAGGCAAGGGGGGCGCCGAAGGCTGAGGCTGTGAAGAAAGGGCGGTGGCCGCCGACCCGTTGACCTCAGGATCCCGCTGAATATTGGCCATGACCTGTGATGCTTCATGCAAAAGCCCTACAGCTTTTTATGGTAGCCCAGGCAGCCGGGGATCCCGGAAAAGGTATGGGATTGCCGAAAGCGAAACCGCCGCACCGGCTCTCGGTAACCGAGTTAGGGCCGGAGCATCGTTCCCTGCTAGCCTGTTGCCGCTGGTTTTGGCGGGAGCAAGTCGCAAAATCTTTCCGCGCCGGGGTTTCTCTACTACACTGACAACTGACCTGGTGCCAAGCGAAACGGGCCTTCCTGCCGCTGCGCTCGGCAAGTCAGCATTTGCAGACACAACAAACCCAATCTCGATCCTGTTTGAGACCGAGAAGCTCGTCCATAGCCAGCTTTTGCTCAAGTCGGCGAGGAATTTCTCCGGCAACCCTATGGCTGACGCAGTCCCAGTTCGGCGCTACGACCTGTTTGTGCAAGCCTCGCGGCTGCTGCAGCGTTACCGGCAGTTGACGCCGGAACTGCGTCCAATAGGAGTAGAAGTGGCCCTGGCCATCCAGTACCATCGCGCCCAGGCCGGCTCGGGATCTCTTCTGCCGGCGGTGGGATCCCCTCATGGCCTGCCTCTGCAGCAGGTGGCCCAGCGCATTTGCGACCCGTTTTACAGCAAAGTCCACCCCCTGCTGCCCACCCTGCCGGAGACGGGGGAGCCCTTGGTGTGGCCCCTGTTTAACCAAGGGGAAAACGGCCTTGTCCAACCCCTGGCGCCGAGCAAAGTGGGCGGCAAATTGGCGGAACGGCGCTGGCTTAAGGCTTGCAACAGCCAGGAGGGCATTGGTTGTCATGCTTTGGCCGCCCATCTGTGGCAGGACGAGCGTTTTCTGGCCGAAGACCGGGATCTCTGTCCTTTTCGCCTCTACGACGGGCGCTACCCCTTGAGCGTGGATCAGGGGCGGCAAACCTGTGGCTTCGACGACCACCCCTGTGGCTGGCAGGCGGGACACCCCAAAATGCTGCAGGTGGTGGGCAAGGGCAAACAGGCGGAGATTTTGCTCCCCCACTGGACTGACGCGATGTGGGCCATGCTGATCCCGCCCCATCGCCCCCTGCCCATCTATCCTCTGCTGGTGATGCTCTACTTTGGCCAGGAGACTCTGCAAAAGGGGCGCAGCAGCCTTTCGGTGGAGCAGTTTCGCCTGGATTTTCAGTTCAGCCACTCCCAACTCAAGCTGTTGTTTGACACCCACCCTGAGCACCCTCTCAATCGCCATCTGCTCGCCCTGGCTGCGCAGCCGGAGGTGGAGTGGGGATCCGCCGAGCTCCTGCCTCCTATGCCCCCCCTCTTGCATCACCCTGCTGGGGGCAAGGTGGTTTTGGATCCGGATGAGCCGCCCCAGTTTCGCAGCAGCGGGATCCCTGCCTGTGCCGGGACAGACCCGCTGATGGCAGAGCGCCGCCGTCGCCGTCAGTTGGAGCGCAGCGAACGCCACAACGAGATCTTGCACCACTTTCGCCGCTGGTTCCGCCTGGCTGGGCTGGAGGTGCGGGAAGACCAGCACACGTTTGACTTTCTGGCGGTGGCGGATGGACACCTGCTTTTGGCCGAGGTGAAATTGCTGCACCACAAAGATGCCGCAGAGGCGCTCCAGGAGGTGGTGGGGCAATTATTTTACTACGAGCGCTTTGCCCTCACCCCCTGGATCGAACAGGGCTTCTCCGTTCAGAAAGCCGCCGTTTTCGACGGGCCGCCGCCGGATCCCTACATTCGATTTCTGGAAGACCTGGGCATTGCCACCTACTGGATCAACGAGCAGCAGATGATCGACGGGCCGGAGAGCTCGCTGCGCCTGTTGCGCCAAATGGAGGTGCGGGTGCGGCCGGATCCGGAGTTGGGGGATTAGCCTCTTTTCCGGGCTCTGGCCTAATGGAGAGGGATTCTTAACCACCTCTTTACTCAGGTTCTCCCCTGAGGGTGCTACAGCCTGTTAAGGGCTCAAGGGGTACAATAGCAGCACTTAGCAAACCAAC
>NZ_JAOALE010000035.1:0-29595 GCF_047462575.1 Synechococcus sp. 'PEA 65AY6A-5F PE A' | reverse complement strand
CGCTGCATAGTTGAACAGTGATGTTCAGCAGTGTTCAGCGTAAATGTATCAGCACGACACGTGGGATCCTCGTGGCGCGGGTTGTTCACATGGGTGCTGACGGGGTAGGCGGCCATGGCCTCTGCCGGGTAGGGGCGGAGCAGGGGCAACAGCAGCTTGGGATCCCGCACCCGTGGATCCAGCCAGAGGTCGTAGTCGTTTTCCGTCAAAATGGCCGGCATCCGCTCGTGGAAAGGCTCCATCATGGCCGGCGTGTTGAGGATGGCGCAAGTTTCTATCTCCACCCCTTGTGGGCTGCGCCAGCGCTCCCAAATACCGGCAAAGGCAAACACAAGAGGATAGCTTGCTAGCCCCGCACTTGAGTGCGCGCCGGAAAAGCGCGCTAGCCACTTTAGTCGCTTACCCATGATGGGGGTCGTTGATATAATTTCATAGCTCAAACAACCTCTTCCTGACTTCTCCTACCAACACCTTTTTCCTTCTCTTTGGCCAAAAAATAAGATAAACAACCGCTAGCCCCACACCATGGTTGTAGTGATTGTACCGTTGACTTTCCTCTCGCACTATCGCTTACTTAGGTTGGAACAAAGAACAAAAACAAGAATGCGGTTTTAACCAAAACTTTGTTTTCATTCCAACAGGTCGGTTCAAGGAGCGTATTGCGCAATTATGTCGGCATTATGGCATGGAGTTTATTGAGGTAGAGGAGGCGTACAGCTCGCAGGCAAGCTTCCTAGATGGAGATGAGCTACCTAGTTATGGTGAAAAACCCGACGGGTGGAGACCCTCTGGAAAGCGTGTCAAGCGGGGCCTGTACCAAACGGCAAAGGGGTGGTTGGTCAAGGCTGAGGCAAATGCTGCCGCCAACCTGCTTAAGAAAGTCAGCAGAACCTTGGGGCTTTGCCTTCAGGAACTGTCTAGAGGCGCTTTGACAAAGCCTTTGCGACGACCGTGTAAGAATCCCCCGCCTTTAGGCGGTGGGAGTGTCAATACTCAGGCGATACTGGAAAAGCTCTTCTCCAGGGATCCCATCATGCCTCACGCCAGTGCCTTTCTCGAGGTGATCCCCGCCATCGACCTTTTACAAGGCCGCGCCGTGCGTCTTTACCAAGGCGATTACGCCCAAGCCGAGCAGGTGGCCGCCGACCCCGTCCAGCAGGCAGAAATCTGGGCCACCCAAGGGGCGCCTCGCCTGCATGTGGTGGATCTGGACGGGGCCAAAAGCGGGGATCCGGTTAACCTGCCCATCATTGCAGACATTGTCCGCAAACTGGCCATCCCGGTACAGGTGGGGGGTGGGATCCGATCCCTGGAGCGGGCGCGGCAGTTGCTGGACTTGGGGGTGGAGCGGGTGATCGTCGGCACGGTGGCTGTAGAGGATCCCGACCTGCTGGAGGCCATGACCCAGGCTTTGCCGGGACGCATCTGGGTGGGGATCGACGCCCGCCAAGGTCAGGTAGCCACCCGCGGCTGGCTGAGCACCACTCCCCTAGCCGCCACCGAGCTGGTGCAACGGGTCCAAGCCCAAGGGGCTGCCGGGATCATCTACACCGACATTGGCCGGGACGGCACCCTGGCCGGCCCCAACCTAGAGCAGTTGCGCCAGATCCTGGCTGTCTCCCGCCTGCCGGTTATCGCTTCCGGGGGGATTGGCTCGCTCACCGATTTGCTTGCCCTGCTGAGCTTGCCGGGTTTGGCCGGAGCCATTCTGGGCAAGGCCCTCTACTCAGGAGCTATCTCCCTGCCAGAGGCGTTGCGCGCCGTGGGGCCGGGCCGCTGGCAAGATCTGCCGCCAGAAACTGGATCCCGGTGGGCCTAGGGAGAAACAGCCCTGGCAAAACTTTTGCCATACTGGACGGAATCGACATGTAACTGATACATTTACGCTGAACAATGCTGAACATCACTGTTCAACTATGCAGCGATAGCATTCTGTTTGTTTCCAAACAGAATGGCGGTATCCCGCAAAGCTTTGAGTAGAATACCCAAAGCGCAGTTTCCGTGTCGTCTTACTACCAATTTTCTGCTTTGCTTTGGCTACCATGTTGGCAGACTCGAAAGTAAACAGAAAGATCAACTGGTAGTAATCCGTACTGAACATATTATACATTATTTTCAGTATAGTTGAGCTTATTATTGACTAGAGTCATGCTCTAAACAGCTTCTAGGAAACCAACCGGGAAGGAAGATCTTCCCCAGGCTGACTCTTGTCTAAGCGTTTTTTAGGATAGCCATGGAAGTTCCCGCCCTTCGCCCTGCCGTTCAAGCCTTACAGCCGGAGTTGGTGACCTGGCGCCGCCACCTGCACAAGTATCCAGAGCTGGGTTTCCAGGAGAAGCAAACCGCCGCCTACATCAGCCACCGCCTGAGAAGTTGGGGGATCCCGCACCAGACCGGCATCGCCCACACCGGCATTGTGGCCACCATCGCGGGAGAAGAGCCAGGGCCGGTTTTGGCGCTGCGGGCCGACATGGATGCCCTACCCATTCACGAGGCCAACGAGGTCGAATACCGTTCCGCCATCCCCAACGTTATGCACGCCTGCGGCCATGATGGCCACACGGCCATTGCCCTGGGCACCGCCAAGCTGCTGCAGCAGCACCGCCAAAGCCTCAGAGGCACCGTCAAAGTTATTTTCCAGCCTGCTGAAGAAGGCCCCGGCGGAGCCAAGCCAATGGTGGAAGCGGGGGTGCTGAAGAACCCAGATGTAGAAGCCATCCTCGGCTTACACCTGTGGAACAACCGACCTCTGGGCACCATTGGAGTCAAAAGCGGCCCCTCGATGGCCTTTGCCGATCGCTTTCAAATCGAGGTCATTGGGCGCGGTGGCCATGCCGCTCTTCCTCAGCAGACGGTGGACGCCATTGTGGTGGGATCCCACATTGTGAGCGCTTTGCAGACCATCGTCTCCCGCAACGTGGATCCGCTGCAGCCGGCGGTGGTGACGGTGGGCCGCTTCCGGGCCGGCGACACCTTCAATGTCATTGCTCCCCGGGCAGAAATTTGGGGCACCGTGCGCAGCTTTCAGCCGGAAGTGCGGGATTTGCTTGCAAGACGTATAGAAGAAATCGTGGCCGGCATTTGCCAAGCCTATGGGGCCACCTACGAGTTCCAGTACGAGCGGGGCTATCCGGCGGTTCACAATGACCCGGCCATGGCAGCCCTGGTAGAACAAGCCGCCCGCCAGCTGTTCGGTTCAGAAGCGGCGATTATTCCAGAGATGACCATGGGCGGCGAGGACGTCTCGTTTTTCCTCAACGAGGTGCCCGGCTGCTACTTTTTCCTGGGATCCGCCAACCCTGCCAAAGGGCTAGATTATCCCCATCACCATCCCCGCTTTGACTTTGACGAAGCTGCCCTCGGCATTGGGGTAGAGCTGTTCTTGCGCTGCATTGAAAACTACACTGGAAAGACTTTAGGATTAAAGGGGGCACTTCCCAAAAAAGCTGTGACCATTTGAATAAGCCGTTCGCTACGTCAAATCCTAGCTCCCCTTTCCCTCAGGGAGAGGGGCCGGGGGTGAGGGGAGACTCCCTCTAGGGCCGAAGTAGGTCGGCGGATCCAGCGCCGGGAATCGGCAAGCGTTCCAGCGGTTTTGGGGTGGCAGGAGCGGGGACAGGATTCAAGTCGGCGGGAATGTACAGGGGCTTGGGATCGGGATCCCCGCCGAAGGCGAGCACAAGCTCCCGCAGCAGGGCCTGTCGCTGTTGCCGGCTCAGGGCTTGCACGGCTGCCTTGTCTTGGGCATAGGGGTTGACCGTCAGCCGCTCGGCACCGGGGTAGCGCTGGGCAACTATCGGCTCGTTGGCGTCCAGATAGTCTGCTAGCGTCAGTTGCCAGTCAAAGCGGTCGGTAGGAGAGCGACCGACCACCTGCAAGTGATAGACCATCATCCGCCGCACCAAGGTATCTTCCTCAGGCGCGGGGCCGCCGTCATTGGGGTTCACGGGGGTATAGGTGTTTTCCAGAGGCAGATCTGGCAAGGCCTCGTAGACCTGCCGCGCCGCCTCAGGGATCAGCCGCAACTGGGCATAGGCAGGGCCGGATCCCAGCAGGGCCACAGCGGCAATGCCCACCCAGCCTCGCCAAAGAGCTTGCTTTTTCACCACGACTTTCTTCTCCACCGGTAGCAAACCATCGCTCAAATTTTTGAGCGGCAACTCTTATCTCTCCTGATTGGAAAGAGCTTGAGATCCCAGAGCAGTTGGGAAGCGTTGCAATCTAGACATGGACATGAACCATTCTAAGCTGCATAGATTTTTTTGGCTCAGCGTTTATAGACAGGATAGCCGGCTGCCAATTGACCCCAGCTTTTAACGATCTCTAGTCAATGCTCAATCCCTCGACCACCTGAGGCTGAGAACGTGGCCTGAGAGGGGCAGATTGGGCTACGCGATCCTGTCGTCGGTGGGGCTGAAAGTGATTTTGCCACAAGCCGAGGATATCAAGTGTTTCGCCACCATGCTGGGTGTAGCGCTGCCGTACTTTACACAGAACAGGGGTATTGACACACACGCCGGAGACAATCACCTGACCCTTGCTCAAAGCCGGCAATTCCTGTAACAAATCCCGTCCGGCAGCCTCAACACTGTGGCGCAGATTTTCTTGATCGGAAGGGTTGACAATTCGCATCAAAAATTGGCTCATGCATTGCGATAGAATGTCCGAGTCCAGCTTGCCGGGGCGTTGCGTGATTAGACCTACTCCTAAGCCAAACTTCCGCCCTTCGCTGAGAATGGTGCGCAACACCTGCTTGCAGCGGGAGGGCTCGTGGGCAGGGGCAAAGCGATGGGCCTCTTCCAACAAGATAAAAACAGGATAGGGCAGGTAATTTTCATCCCCCGGTTGGATCTTGCCTTTATGGGTGTTAATGCGGGCGTAATTGGCCTGGCGCAGGATGGCGGCGGCAATGACTTGCTGCTCTTCCTGGCTAATCTCGTGCATCTGCAAAATGGTTACCTGCCCTGGCTCAAACAAATCCTTGGGGGCCAGGTGTTCCACATTGCTAAAGTAGGGAGAGCGATCGATCTGCTCTAGCTTCCACTCCAAAGCAGCGGCTGAGGATCCCCGGGATCCGTCCTCTGCCGAATCTTCTTCGTTGACGGTGTCGATCAGATCCCGAATTGTCCAACGTAGTGGATTGAACTGGGTAACCTTGCGGAAAGCTTTCTCTAGGAAAGATTTCTGCCGGTCGGTGGTCTCTGGCAAGAGGGTAAGGATATCGAAAAAGTTGAGAGAAGACACGCGGATCTTGATTTCCTGTGGGGAGAGAACCTTAACCTTAGGGCGGTAGCCGTCTTCGCCCAAAAACTTGGGGTGGGACTGCATCTCTGCCAGTGTATGGTATTCCCCATGGGGATCAAAAATGAGAACAGCAGCCCGGTTTTTGGGCAACATCAGCTCTTCAATCAAGACCCCCGCCGTGTAGGATTTTCCGGATCCCGTCCCCGCCAAAATAGCCAGATGGGTGCTAACCATTTCCTTGACATCCAGCACCACGGGCACCGCTCCCTCGTCGCGCAACAACAGGCTGCCCAAGTGAGCGCCCCCAACGGCTGTTTCATCTCGTTTGTTCAAAATCGATTTCAGCAGACGATTGGAGGCCAAAAAGACTTTGGCACCGGGATCCGGAGGGCGACGGGGGTTAATAAAGCCCATGGCGCGGTGAAAATAGCCGATGACCTCGACGGTAACTGCGTAGATTTCCGGGTTGGGGTGGGTAAAGCCCACCAAAGCCACAATGGTGCTGGGATCGATCTCGGTGTCGGCAAAGATGCGATCGGGAATGTGATCCAAGAGCTGGACTTGCCTGATCTTGCCGAGAATTTTCAGGGTTTGGGACTGGGTATCCTGAACCTCATAGTAGACAAAATCGCCTACTCTTACAGCTTGGGTATTGGAGGTGATAAAAACATACTGGTTGGAGGTTTCACCGGGGCCCTTGACAGTGCCGATTACTTCTGGGGCCTCTTCATCGGAGGAGAAGACAGCTTTTGGATAGTGTCCATTGTCAAGAGACTGGGCGATCCCTACAGTTTTTTTGGTCATCAGCGCATCGCTCCTACGGTCATTTTCCAGGCCAGTTCTTTGCTTAGAATTTGCAGGGCCCGCCGTTGAGCCGGATCGGAAAACATGGGTATGATATCATTCAAGACTTGATAAACAAGGTGGTCGGCAAAGTTGCCGCCGCTGCTCAAGAGCAATCCATAATACGAAAATTGGGTTTGACCTTGGGGATCTTGGTGAAAACGTAGGATTTCTTCTTGGCTCATGCGAAAAACGGGCGTGTTCACAGGCACCACCACGCGCGGGATCCCTTGCCGGCCACAGCCCCGCTCTTCGTCCAAAGCTCCGATGAGAACCACCGAAAGCAGCGTGCGCACCTCGTTTTGTAAATCGGGGGAAAAATAGGGATCCGGCTGGCTGGAGAGGCGCGGGCCGGAGTTGAGAAAGAGCGGGTTTACAATTTGGGTGTTATAGACCAGACCTACAGCCCAGTGCCGTTGATCATTCTCCAGCTTAACAAAGCTGCCAAAGCCATAGTCATCAGGAGAGGGAGGATTTTTGACTTCTAGGGCGTCATCCACCTGCACTACGTAGTCGCAGTGATTGTTGGAGCGAACCACCTTGCCCAATCTCATCGGACTCGCCTCCGCTGCAGTTTACTCACCGTTTTCCGAGATAACCTGAGGTTGAGCTTCTCGCGGCTTGCCCAATCTTGCATCAGGCGCAGGAAAAGGTTGCGATCCTCATTGCGAATAACGGCTATTTGATCGGCTGTCTCTAACACATAGGGATAGCCTCTACCAATGATGACCTCGCAGCGCACCAGATCCACGACCCAGTCCAAAAGTCCTGCCTCGTAAACCCAAACCGGTATCTCCAGCCGGGCCGGAAAGTTGTCGTTGGTGCGCAAATAAACAAATCCCACTCGCTCTCGCATTTCTTGGTAAGAGTTGAGGATCCCATCTTGAGGGTTAAGGCTGCCGCCGCGAGCACAGATAAAAAAAGGGGTGCGCTCCCCCCACTCCAGCCACGGGCTGAGGAGTTGGGCATCGTGAAGCTGAGGAGCTTCAGGAAGATCGAAGCAATGCCGCAGCAATGTCACCAGATCTGAGGTATAGGTAGTGTCGATGTAGGCCACAACAGGGATCTGGTTTTGCTCGCTGGCCCGCAGCACCTGGAGTAAACATTGTACGTAGAAATCTCGGCTTTCTGGCTCAAGGGCTTCCGCAAAGGTAGCCACCAGAGCCCCATCTAAAAAGGCCAACTTTCGGGATCCAGGCTGAGCTCCCCGGATATATTCCACCAGCTTTTCTGTTTCCATTTGGAAGCGACGCATGTTGACGACGCGCTCTTTGGGCTCGCCGCTGCTATCGGATCCCAAATCCTTTGGAGTCAGTACATCGACTTGAATATCTTTTTCGTACAGGCCTTGGGCACAGTGATGATTCTCATACCAGCCGATCTGCACCAAGGCCACCGGAATTGACAGATCCTTGCTGGGATAGATTTGGGATCCATCTACTGCAAAGGTGGAAATATTTTTAATAATCGACCTTGCCCATTCATCGCTTTCCTCATGGCTAGTCCATGCCTGTTCAAAAGAAACTGACCAACTGGAGTAAAGATCCCACTCTTGAGTAGGTAGAGCACCCGGAAAGTCCAAGGGCGCTATTTTTTCGGCAATCTCTGCGCTCGACCACTGGCACAATCTTTCCATGGCCTGCCGATATCCCTCTCTGCGCTCCGATAGCCCTTGATCAAAAGTGACGAAAGCCTCCCGCTTTTGCTGCAATACTGCCAGAACCCGGTCAGCTCTAAATACCATAGGTGGGATCCCTCCTCATCTGGCCAGAGCCAGCGTGCCTCTCCACCCGAATGATGTTTTCCGTTACTTGCTCAAAGGTATCGTCGTGGCTGATCACAAATAGCTGCTCAAAAGAGCGCAAATTGGTAATGGACTCGGCCAATCGCTGTCGGCGCTGGGCGTCCATGTTGGTGGTGGGCTCGTCGAAGAAGGCAATATCCAACTGTCCTAACACCTTGAGCAAGGCTAGGCGAACTGCCAGAGCTGCCGACATCTGCTCTCCTCCAGAAAGGCTGGCAAAACGTCGTTTGGGGCCGCCTCCCTCTTGAACGCGGATCTCGTAGTCGGCCTCCCAGGTGAGGGCAACATTGGGGCGGTTGAGGATTTCCCGGAAGAGGTGATCGGCAATGTTGTTGATCTGCTGTAGATAGTATTGGGTAATTTGAGGGCCAGCCTTTTTGTAGGTATCTCGGCTAAACTTAATGAAGCGATGCAGACGCTCTTTCTCGATTCGTTGCGTCTCGACTTGTTTTAAGGTTTCTCTCACCCGCTCCAGTTGCTGTAACCTTTCCTGGATTTTCTGTAGTTGAGGGGCAAGGCTTTCCAGGCGAGCTTGAGCCTCGGCCTTTTGAATTTCGGTGGCCTGCAAAAGGGAGCGCAGACGTTGGTGCTCCTGAGGCTGATAGAGGGAAGCCAAAGGATCCCGCTGTGCCCGCAATTGGGACAGTTGGGTTTGCAATGCTTGCTGTTGCGCCTTCAGTTCACTGAGCTTCCGTTCTCGTTGGGGGAGCAGTTTGGCAATAGGCTCCAGACGTAGATATTGCTCGTGATCCGCTCGGTAGTGTTCGCGCTGTTCTTGCAGGGATCCCAGCTCTCGATCCAGGTGTTCGGTTTGCAGCAGCGCTTCCTCGAGGGGGCGGAGTGCTGCCTCCAAATCCTGGATTTGCTGTAGGCAACCTGCCTGCGTTTGCAGGTACTGTCTTTCCAGCTTGAGCTCCGCTTTCAGCCACTCAGCCCGGCTTCTCGGATCCCCCAGGGACTTCAAGGTTTCGGCGGCTTTTACAATTTGGGCTTGCAGGTAATCTTTGGATCCCTCTATTTTCTCCCAGCGATCAATTTGGGCTTGTTTTTCCTGCTTAGCTTGCTGGATCTGTTCTAGAGCCAACTGAGCTGTTTGCAGTTCATCTTTTCGTTGTGGCAAACTTTGGACAAGTGGTTGCATACGGATAACGGTTTCATAGCTGTTGCGATGGCAACTCTGCTCCTCCCGTAAAGCGGCAATTCTCTCGTCTAGATCGGCAAGGGGCTGAAGCTGCTGCTCTAGGGCTTGTATCTGTTGTTGAAGTTGCTGGATGCTGGCTACAACTTGCTGGTACTCTTGCTCAACTCTCGGCCTATTGTTGAGCTCCTTTTCCAGGCGCTGGATTTGCCCCCTGGGATCCCCCAGTGCCTGCAGCGCTTGGCCAATTTCCTGTTGTTGCCGAAGAAAGTCTGGCTCTGCCTCGAGGCTCCACTGAAGATCCTCAATTTTGCTCTGGCGTTCGTTTTGCCATTGCAGCAACTGTTGAATTTGAGCTTCTAACTCGGGAATCTGCGCCGTTAAGCCCAGCAGGGGCTGCAAAGTCTTGAGTTGCTCCTGGATATCAGCCAGTTGCTGGCGTAGCTGAGGCTCGCAAGTTTGGGGGGAAAGATCCTGTAGGATTTGTTGGATGGATTGCAGTAACTGTTGGCTGAGGGCTGAAGACTGGGCCAGAACTTGCGGGATCCGCTGCCATAGAGGTTGGAGTTGCGGATAACTCTGTTGGCAAGCGGCCAGCTCCTCCACAAGAGTTTGAATGCTGCGGTTGTGCTGGGCCAGTTGGTGAGAGCCCTGCTCGAAAAGGGCTTGGAGTTCCCGCTGAAATTGCCGCGCCGCGGCTAGGCGGCTGAGCTGAGTTTGCAGTCGCTCTTGTTGAGCCTCCAGGAGGGGAATCTTGGCTACGTGCTCTCGATCGGCCTGTCGCTGTCGAAGCTGCAGCCGCAACTGTTCCAACTGGGCCCGGCCCTGTTCCTGTTCTGTTTCTCTCTGTCTTAGCTCTAGGCGCAGGGCCTGAAAAGAGGCCAACTTCTGGCCAATTTGAGAGTACCGTTGTTCCAGGACGGTTTGCTTTTCGCAGAGCGTTTGCAGGTGTAGCTTTTCCTCCTCGATTTTCTGGAAGAGTTGGAGCTGCTGTCGATATTCAGATTCTCGCAGTTGGAGTTGGTGGAGCTGCTGCCGTAAAGTTTCCCGCTGAGCTGTCAAGGTCTGCCGTGTTCGTCGCAACGCCTCTTGCTCTGCCACCCAAGCCTCCAACTCCAGATAACGCCTGTAGGCCGATTCGTGCTGTTGACAGATGGCCTGCGCCTGTTCAGCCTCTTGGACGCGGCTTTGCAGCAGTTGACAGCGCCCGGCGTGGGCTGACCATTCTCCCTGAAGCTGCTCCCATTCGCGGTGCAGTTGGAGCAAGGTGTCGAGCTGCTGAGCCCAATGGCTTTGCCGGCGCTCTAGCTCCTCTTGGGCTTGAATTTGGGGAGCCAGCTCCTCTAGCTCCTGCTTGCAGCGCTGTTGTTGGCTGAGTTTTTCCTGCAGCCTCGCCAGTTGGTTTTCGAGGTTCTGCTTTTGCGAGAGCAGGGCCTCCCGCCGCTTCAGCCACTCCAGGCGCTGCTGCCGTTGCTTTTCCAGCTCCCGCAACCGATCTTCTATGGCCAAAAAGCGCTGAGATCCCTCTTGGTGGTGCTGTTGTTGTGCCTGCGCTCGCTGGGCCTCTGCCCACAGCTTTTCGGCTTGCTCAAGGGCTACTGCCAGCAGGGATCCCTCTTGCTCCAGTTGAGCAATTTGCCGGTCGAGCGTTTGGATTTGCTCAAGCAGCTTCTCCAGCCGCTCCAGCTCCAGCTTCACCTCGGCCAAGGTATGGGTATGGTGGCTTAAGCGCTCCTGCCAGTGGCTCAGTTCTTGCTCGATTCTCTGCTGCTCTACTTGCAGCGGATCCCAGTCTTGCATCTGTTGATGGAGCAGCTCAATTTGATGCTTGACGGCCAGAACTTGCGCCTCGCTGTATTTTTCAACTGCCAGCAGATCCTTTGCAACTTGCTGGTACTCTTCTACCTTCAAGATGCGGTCGAAAACTTCTTTCCGCTCCCGACTGGTTTTGAGAAAATCTGCTGTGAAAGTGCCCTGGGGCACCCCAATCGTTGTAGCAAAGAGCCGCGCCAAATCAGTACCGGCGGGCACACCCAAATGTTGCCTCAGCCACGCTAGCACATCTGCCTTGCGCTCGTAATCTAGGCGCTGCTTCAATTGCGGATCGAAGAGGCGATATCCCTGCCTGACACTGCGGCGAACGTCGTAGGTGCGCTGATCCCACTGGGAGATAAACTGGACAGTAGCCACCGCATCGCTGGCCCCTGTGCGGATGAGTTCTTCTTGGTTGTAGGGGCAGTAGTCAAACAAAACCCAGGCGATGGCCTCTAGAATGCTGGTTTTGCCTGCTCCATTTTCTCCACAAATGGCGTTGATACCGGGCTCAAACTCGAAGAAGGCGTCCTCATGAGACTTGAAGTTCTGCAGAGCCAAAGAGAGGATCCGCATGGTCAGTCTTCTTCCCCCAGAAAGGCGCCGCTCAGGTGAGCGTACACTTCCGCTTCGCCTTGCTCATCTAAGATTTTCTCTTTGAGATCTAAGAGTAACCGTGCCAGCTCTTCGCTGCGCTTGCGGTAGTGGGCATGGCTGCTCAGCAGATCCCTGTAGATTTTCTCTTCAATTTGCAGCCTGCGCCCTTCTTCTTCGAGGGAAAGAGCAGCCGACCCGATCTCCAAAGTAGTGGCTTCGAAGCGGAAGAGAACCAGCAGGGCACCGGTAAGCTGCTGAATCTGCTGCTGCAGGGCGCGGCTATCCAACTCGTGCTTGGCAAAGCCCACCTGCCCCGCCAGCCGAAACTCCACCATTGGCGCTGGCCCACCTTCGGGAAGGTCGGATCCCTTGGCCAAGGCAATTGCGGCTGCAGCAATCTCTTCGGGCGTTTCCCGGCCCTTGGCCTCAAGAGAGATCCGTCGGTGAGGCCGCCGGTAGTAGTCCTGCACCAGCTCAGCCTGAGGCGGGCCCTCTCCCCAGCGGACGCGGTAGGCTCCCCGCGGAAAGTCCCACTCGGCAGTACTGTTAGCCTCCAGGGATCCCGGATTGAAGATCCAGCCTTCTTCTGTATAGCTTTTGTGGATATGTCCCAAGGCTAAATAGCCCACCCCTGCCTCCCGCAAAGGCAGCAGATCCCGGTAGCGCAAGGCGCCCTGGTAGCGAGCAATTTGGCCTTCCAGGCCGTGGTGGAACATGAGCACCACCCGCTCAGGGCCAGGGGGCAACCGGCGAATGGCCGCCGCCAACTGCTCAATCGACTTGGGGGCCGCCGACCCATACCACTGGGATCCGATCACCCGCACCCCACAGGGCAGATCCAGATAGCCCCCCCGCCCACCTGACCAGGGGCGCAGCTCTAAACCCTCCTCGCCTGCTTCCGGCTCCAGCAGGATCAGGTCGCCGTGATCGGCCAGGTAGCGCAGCCAACTGGTCTTGACACCGTAGGGGCGGCTGTCGTGGTTGCCCTCAATGGCCAAGACGGGGATCCCGGCCTGCTTCAGCTCCCGCAAGACAATCTGGGCTTGGTTGAGGACACCGGGCTGAATTTGCCGGTGCTCAAACAGATCCCCGGCAATGAGGACAAAATCCACCGGGTTCTGGATGGCATGGCGGCGCACCACATCCCGAAAGGCCAAAAAGAAATCTTTGCTCCGCTCCGGGCTGTTGTAGCGGTCGTAGCCCAGATGCACATCGGCCAGGTGCAAAAAGGTGCAGGTGGAAGTGGCCATCGCCCGAACCTGCCAGCAAATTGCCCACAGTTTAGCAGACAAACCTCAGTGCTCAACTAGATATAGGGATCCCTTCCCGGCCATTTGCGGCTTTGCTCGGGTTGCCACCCCTAGAGCTAGGCGCCGCCCCGCCGCGCTGCCTGTTGCCCAGTTCCAACCTTTCGTGGGCACAGCTTGGGTTGGTGAAAGTTCGTTACATATATTTACATCTTTATTGGAGAAACGATTGCCAAGCAACCCTAACTCCGATAGGGCAAGGGATCCCTGGTTTAATTATTGTGAAGCGACGGGGGGGTTACAAAGGCTGACCTATAATGCCAGGTAAATCCCGCCTTGGGAGAGATCCCCGAGCTTCACGGCTGCAGACAGGCGGGAGCGCTTCGTTCCTTGTCGCAAGAGAGGAGTTCTTGATGACAACTACGCCAAAGGAGCGAGAGCCAAAGGTCAAGGTTTCGGTGGATATCGATCCGGTCCCCACCTCATTTGAGAAGTGGGCCAAGCCGGGGCACTTCGATCGCAGCCTGGCGCGTGGGCCCAAGACCACGACCTGGATCTGGAACCTCCATGCTCTTGCTCATGACTTCGACAGTCACACCAGCGACTTAGAAGACGTCTCTCGGAAGATCTTCTCCGCTCACTTCGGCCACCTGGCGGTGGTCTTTGTCTGGCTGAGCGGCATGTACTACCACGGAGCTCAGTTCTCCAACTATTCTGCTTGGCTGGCGGATCCGATTAACATCAAGCCCAGCGCCCAAGTGGTCTGGCCCATCTTCGGCCAGGAGATCCTCAACGGCGATGTGGGCGGCGGCTTTGAAGGGATCCGCATCACGTCGGGTCTATTCCACCTCTGGCGAGCTGCCGGCATCACCAATGAGTTTCAACTCCTCTGCACCGCTATCGGCGGTCTGGTGATGGCTGGCCTCTGCCTGTTCGCCGGCTGGTTCCACTACCACAAGCGGGCTCCCAAGCTGGAGTGGTTCCAAAACGTGGAGTCGATGCTCAACCACCACCTGGCCGGCCTGCTGGGGCTAGGTGCGCTGGCCTGGGCTGGTCACCAAATCCACGTGGCCATTCCCATCAACAAGATGTTGGATGCCGGCGTGCCGGCGGCTCAGATCCCTCTGCCCCACGAGTTCATCCTCAAGCCGGCCCTGATGAAGGAGATGTTCCCCAGCGTGGATTGGGGCTTCTTCAGCGGGGTGGTACCTTTCTTTACCTTGGACTGGGGCAAGTACGCGGAGTTCCTCACCTTCAAGGGTGGCCTGGATCCGCAAACGGGCGCCCTCTGGCTGACGGATCAGGCCCACCACCACCTGGCCATCGCCGTGCTCTTTATCGTGGCTGGCCACATGTACCGCACCAACTGGGGCATCGGCCACTCCATCAAAGAGATCCTGGAAGCCCACAAGGGCCCCTACACGGGCGAGGGCCACAAGGGTCTCTACGAAGTGCTGACCAGCTCCTGGCACGCCCAACTGGCCATTAACTTGGCCATGGTGGGATCCCTGAGCATCATCGTGGCGCAGCACATGTACGCCATGAACCCCTACCCCTACATGGGCATCGACTACGCCACCCAGATCTCCCTCTTTACCCACCACATGTGGATAGGCGGCATCTTCATCGTTGGCGGCGCTGCCCACGGGGCCATCTACATGGTTCGCGACTATGACCCGGCGGTGAACCGCAACAACGTCTTGGATCGGGTGATCCGCCACCGCGACGCCATCATCAGCCACCTGAACTGGGTGTGCCTGTTCCTGGGCTTCCACGCCTTCGGCTTCTACGTCCACAACGACACGATGCAGGCGCTGGGCCGTCCGCAGGACATGTTCTCGGACACCGGCATCCAACTGCAGCCCATCTTTGCCCAGTGGATTCAATCCCTGCACACTAAGGCCATCGCCAGCACCGCTCCCTATGTGGGCGCTTCGGTCAGCCCCATCTTCGGCGGCGACGTGGTGGCTGTGGGCGGCAAGGTGTCGATGATGCCGATGGTGTTGGGCACGGCGGACTTCATGGTGCACCACATCCACGCCATGACCATCCACATCACCGTGCTGATCCTGCTCAAGGGGGTGCTGTTTGCCCGCTCTTCCCGCCTGATCCCCGATAAGGCCAAGCTGGGCTTCCGCTTCCCCTGCGATGGCCCGGGCCGCGGCGGCACCTGCCAGGTCTCCGGCTGGGATCACGTGTTCCTGGGGCTGTTCTGGATGTACAACGCCATCTCGATTGTGATCTTCCACTTCAGCTGGAAGATGCAGAGCGACATCTGGGGCACCGTCAACCCCGATGGCACGATCGAGCACATCACGGGCGGCAACTTCGCAACCAGCGCCATCAACATCAACGGCTGGCTGCGGGACTTCCTGTGGGCGCAATCGGTGCAGGTGATCAACTCCTACGGCTCGGAGCTGTCGGCCTATGGGTTGCTCTTCCTGGGTGCCCACTTCGTCTGGGCCTTCAGCTTGATGTTCCTGTTCAGCGGCCGTGGCTACTGGCAGGAGCTCATTGAGTCCATCGTCTGGGCCCATAACAAACTGAAAGTCGCTCCGGCCATCCAACCCCGCGCCCTGAGCATCATCCAGGGTCGGGCGGTCGGTGTGGCCCACTACCTGCTGGGCGGGATCGTCACCACGTGGGCGTTCTTCCTGGCACGGTTTGCCGCACTCGGCTAAGGCAAGGAGGAAGAGAAAACCATGGCAACTACTGCAACTCGTTTTCCCCAATTCAGCCAAGACCTGGCCAGCGATCCCACCACTCGGCGTCTGTGGTACGGCATTGCCACCGCCCACGACTTCGAGACCCACGATGGCATGACGGAGGAGCGGCTTTACCAAAAGCTGTTTGCCACCCACTTCGGCCATCTGGCGATCATCTTCCTGTGGGCTTCTGGCAACGTCTTTCACATCGCCTGGCAAGGCAACTATGAACAATGGGTGGCCAACCCCACGGGGGTTACCCCCATCGCCCACGCCATCTGGGATCCCCAGTTCGGCAAGGCGGCGGTGGAGGCCTTTACCCAACCTGGAGGCGGCGGCCCTGTCAACGCGGCTTACTCCGGCCTCTACTACTGGTTCAACACCATCGGCCTGCGCACCAACGGCGATCTCTACGCCGGCGCCATCGGCCTGTTGTTGTTGGCGGCGGTGTTCTTGTTTGCCGGCTGGCTGCACCTGCAGCCCCGCTTCCGCCCCAGCCTGAGCTGGTTTAAGAACGCCGAAGCCCGCCTCAACCACCACCTGGCCGGCCTGTTTGGTGTCAGCTCCTTGGCCTGGGCAGGCCACCTGGTGCACGTGGCCATCCCCGAGTCGCGCGGACAGCACGTGGGCTGGGACAACTTCCTCACCACGCTGCCCCATCCGGCGGGCCTAAAGCCCTTCTTTACCCTAAACTGGGGGGTCTATGCCCAGAACCCGGATACGGCCAACCATGTCTGGGGCACGGCAGAAGGGGCGGGCACGGCCATCCTCACCTTCTTGGGCGGCTTCAACCCCAACACCCAGTCCCTGTGGCTGACGGACATGGCCCACCACCACCTGGCCATTGCCGTGATCTTCATCGTGGCCGGCCACATGTACCGCACCAACTGGGGCATTGGCCACAGCATCCGGGAGATCCTTGGCGCCCACAACCCCCCCAAGGGCACTCCCTTCGGGGGCCTGCTGGGAGAAGGCCACAAAGGTCTCTACGACACGGTCAACAACTCCCTGCACTTCCAGTTGGCGTTGGCGCTGGCCTGCTTGGGAGTGGTGACCTCGCTGGTGGCGCAGCACATGTACGCCCTCAACCCCTACGTGTTCATGTCGATGGATCACACCACGGAGGCGGCTCTCTACACCCATCACCAGTACATCGCTGGCTTCTTGATGGTGGGGGCCTTTGCCCACGGGGCCATCTTCCTGGTGCGGGACTACGATCCTGAGGCCAACAAGAACAACGTGCTGGCGCGGGTGCTGGATCACAAGGAAGCGATTATCTCCCACCTGAGCTGGGTGTCGCTGTTCTTGGGCTTCCACACGCTGGGGCTGTACGTCCACAACGACGTCATGCAGGCCTTCGGCACGCCGGAGAAGCAGATCCTGATTGAGCCGGTGTTTGCCCAGTTCATACAAGCCTCCCACGGCAAGATGATCTACGGCATGGACGTGTTGTTGTCCAACCCGGATAGCATCGCCTCTACGGCTTGGCCCAACTACGGCAACGTGTGGCTGCCTGGCTGGCTGCAAGCCATCAACGATCCCAATGGGTTCCTCTTCCTGCCCATTGGCCCCGGCGACTTCCTGGTGCACCACGCCATTGCCCTGGGCCTGCACACCACCACGTTGATCCTGGTCAAAGGGGCGTTGGATGCCCGTGGCTCCAAGCTGATGCCGGACAAAAAAGACTTCGGCTACAGCTTCCCCTGCGACGGGCCGGGGCGGGGCGGCACCTGCGACATCTCCGCCTGGGATGCCTTCTACCTGGCCATGTTCTGGATGCTGAACACCATCGGCTGGGTGACCTTCTACTGGCACTGGAAGCACCTGGGGATCTGGAGCGGCAACACCGCCCAGTTCAACGAGAACTCCACCTACCTGATGGGCTGGCTGCGGGACTACCTCTGGGCCAACTCTGCCCAGTTGATCAACGGCTACAACCCTTACGGGATGAATAACCTGGCGGTTTGGGCCTGGATGTTCCTGTTTGGCCACCTGGTCTGGGCGACAGGGTTCATGTTCCTCATCTCCTGGCGCGGCTACTGGCAAGAGCTGATCGAGACGCTGGTGTGGGCGCACGAGCGCACCCCCTTGGCCAACTTGATCCGCTGGAAGGACAAGCCGGTAGCTCTGTCGATTGTTCAAGGTCGTCTGGTGGGCCTGGCTCACTTCACGGTGGGTTACGTGCTGACCTACGCGGCCTTTGTTATCGCCTCGACAGCCTCCCTATCTGGCTAGCGAAATCGAGTGGCTAAGCAACTAAGGGATCCCGCGGGGGGATCCCTTTTTTTGCTCCTCGGTCAAGCGAGAAGGGCGCTGTCGCTAAGTCCATGACTTGGCTGCACGAGGAGTTTCACCGGCTGGTTGAGTCTCTGTCTCAGGTGGATTAAGGGGCTGCCCGACTAGAGCTAAAGGACAGGGTTTCAGTTCAGAAAACGGGGAGCCGCCTGTATCGACTGTTGATGGGCCTTGTGCAAGAGCAGGCCCCTGTGCACGACCAGGATCCCCAACCATGAGCCGGAGCCCGATTTTGCGATTGCGCGCTTCCAGGAGGATGAGTAGCCAAGAATAGAGTTTGGCTCAAGTTTTTTGAGCAGATAGACGAAGGGCTCCCTAATCCGGCAAAAAAGCCCAGCTCTGAGGGCTGGGCTTGGATATTTCAAGACAGGCTGCTGAGGCTACAGCCGCACCTGCGTGCCCTCAAAGAATCCACGAATAATGAGAATAACTCCCCCTGCATCAGGAGTACCCGTATTTCCGTCGCCAGTTGGTGGGTTCGGGCCTATAACTTGGTTGTCAGTGGGGAACTCTTGCTCAATAAAGAATTGCCCAGAGATATTCGAGCCAGAGGTGGTTGGATCGAAAACCAAATTCAAGTTGCCTCGCAGCAGAGAACCGCCAATATCTGCCCTATTAAACGGCCCGGCCAGTTGTGCCCCAGCTAAGGTGCGGAAGACAAAATCTCCCGTGGTGGGGACAATGCCCTGAAGGATAACAGGACTGAGATTAGTTCCCTCCACAGGGGATCCAGGCAACGTACCTGTGGAGCGCTCGGTGCGCAAGGAGAAGAAGTAGTCAAACGCGGTAGGGGCACCGGGACGCTCAGGGACGGGCAACTGCGGGATCGGGGTGGGGAAAGGTCGCGGCGGCGGGCTGACCTGCACAAAGTTGAGGACTGTGCTGACGTTGGCCCGATCAAACTCCGCTTGAACACGACCGTTCAGTAGGCGGCGGATACGCACCAACTGATTGGGCAAGATGTTCGGTCGAGTCGGATCCGGAGCAAACAGCACCGACTGCGTACCCACCTGGGCAGGACGATAGACAATCTCCGCCTGGTTGGGCCGGAAGTTCAGGCGGGCATAGAGAGCCAAGGCGTCCTCGGGAGTGCCATCGCCCGCAACACCTCGCTGCCGCACCACAAAGCTGGCGGAGAAGGATCCCTGTTGCAAAATCACATCAACATTGCTTTGGCGAAGGTCTGAGGAACCGAAGAACTCGCCTGTCACCTCATTGAGAACACCTGGGACTCTTGCAGTCAGGAAAGCCTGACCCTCAAGAACTACTTGGTTTCCAGATCTGCTGACCAGAATCCTCTTAACTTGAAGAGTTATTCTACCTATTCTGGTAGGCTCCTCTACTTCTTCTTTACGCTCAGTTACTGCTAGGGTTCCGTCAGGTAGTAATATTGTCTCCGTAGCTGAGACTCTTTCTCTTAGCTGCGTGGTCACTATCTCACCCGAGAATGCCGTATTAACCCTGAGGCGACGGTCTCCGACTCCACTAGAAATCAACGCGAGACCATTTTCCGTTGAAAGATCCACGCGAGTGCTCAGCCTTGCGTTGTTTGGAGCAAAAGCCACAACCTCAAGTGGTGGAACCCGTTCGGCAATGCGAATGGCGATGCGGTTGTCGTCAGTGGGTGCAATTATGGCTTCTATGCCTTGCAGCCGAGCTTCACCGCTTCCTTGATTTGGCGATGACCGAACAGGAATAGAGACCCCGCCCCCAAACCTAGGGTTGATAAAGTCCAGCCGTAGACTGGTGGTCTCCAGCACCGAGCCGGGGGTAAAGCGATACTCCTGGGCCGAGACAAACGCCGTGGGATCCACCTGGACGGGCCCAGGCAAGGTCGGGGACTCATTAACCTCGCCGCAGCCGCCTAGCAGCAAGACTCCACACAAAACCGCCAACGAGCGACCTTTGAAGTTCATACGGCACTTCCTCACACACCTTAAATCTGGGCAAATCCACACAAAATGGGGAGAAGGCACCCAACCCCTAACGCTACAGGTAAGCTGGCCGCCCCTGCTCGAGGCTATGATACCCCATATCTAGGGGATAGGCCATTTCCAGAACAATTTCTTGCATTTGCTCTGCCGCTCGCTTGACAACGCTCTAGGATGCAGTAGAACTAACAGCAGGCATCCCCCTTGAAATTGTGCAGATGCATAAGACTTGAGCAAGCTCGGTGGATCCCCGCTGGACGCTGCCTAAGACGTTTGCTGTGGTGTGAGTGAGTGGAGATTTTTCGATGAGACGACGTTTTGGCTCAGCCCTTGGCCGTGGCGGCCTCTCTCTTTGGGCAACCTGTGCTTCGGTTGTGCTAATTACCGGCTGCAGTAGCGAGACCACCAGCGGGGTGCCGCCTCTACTGGCTTCTAGCGGTGCCACGCCTCCTCCTGTGGCCGTTGCCCCCACGATTGCCCCCAATCTCACGCCTATCACCTTCCGCCCTGGTCCGGATTTCGCCCCCATCACCCCACCGCCGGTTCAACCCGACCTTCCGGATCCGCCTAGTCTGTCTGGGGAGTTTAATCTTTTGCTGTTCCAGCCGCAAGGCCTTCCTAACATTCCGCCAGTGGGATCCGCCTTTGTAACTATCACCTTGCGCGGCTTATTTGCTCCAGGAGTGATCAGGAGCGTAGAGGTTCAGTTTTTTAACATCAGTCGCGGCACAGATATTACCGGTATCTTTTTGCCGACGGCAATTGAGCAGTTTAGAAATACGCTGATAGGCAGAGGCAATAGCTACGACGACCGAATCAACGGGATCACGCTTACCAACGGCTTCACCTTCCCGGCGGATCTAGCCGCCTACAACACCAACGTTGCTGCGGGAGAAAGGGTTTTGGTAATCGTGGTCATTCGAGATTCATTTGGTCAAGCTCTGAGGCTGGAAGCGCGCGCCCAAGCCACCTAAGCTAGAGCTGAGCAAAGCTGTTTGTATCTGTGCCACGAGAGAGTTGAATGGCAGGAGGATGAGGGAATGAAAACGGGAAAAGTAGCTGGGGTTTTGGCTTGCTTGTGCTTGGGCTTGCTAACAGCTTGTCAACAAACTAAAGAGGGGAATCCAATCAGCTCGCTGCCAGGGCCAATCATCCCTGTGCAAAACCCAAATACGGAACCCGGAGGAACGGGGGTAGGGCTGCCATCCACTCCTCCGATTGGATCTGTTCCCCCAGGTCAACCCAGCCCTCTTGTGCCCCCTCCTGTGTCGGCGCCGACGATCCCGCCCCTGCCCACTCCCAATCCCTCTCCCAGCATCGTTGGCCTGCCTCCAGGCCCCTTGGCTGCCCCGACGTTTACTAAGAGCTTCAGTCCTTCCACAACCTCACCAAACGCTCCCGTAACCCTAAGCTTCACAATCACCAACAACTCTGGCATCCAACTGACTGGCCTCAACTTTGCAGACAACCTGCCTGCAGGGTTAGTTGTTGCCACTCCGCCCAACTTCACCAATACCTGTGGTGGATCATTTGCTCCGACTTCAGGCGCGGCCCTAATCACTCTAAGCAATGGAACACTGGCTGCCAACGCAACTTGTACAGTTACTGTTCAGGTTGTTGCTGCAGGCACAGGTACCTATACTAACCCTGCCGTAACTCTGACCAGTAACCAGGCTCCTCCTGTTCCAAGCGCACCTGTCGATCTCTTCGTGATCCTAGCTACTCCTCCAGGGTTTACTAAGCAGTTTGTTCCTAACTCGACTACAAACGGCAACGTCGTAACTGTTGTCTTCACAATTACGAACACTGCAACTGTTCCCATAACCGGCCTCAGTTTCATCGACATTTTGCCCAGCACTCCGGCTCCAGGGTTACGAATTACGACTCCAGCAGTTACCTCAAACACCTGCGGTGGCACGCTGACAGCACTTGGTGGTACGACCACGATTTCTCTCGCGGGCGGAAGCCTAGCCGCAGGCGCCTCCTGCGTAGTTTCTGTATCGGTCGAGCAAGCTCCGCCCCTGCCTGCACCACCAGTGCAGTACGACAACCCTCCAGTTACTCTCTTGAGCAATGGCGCGCCGCCAGCGACTTCTGGTCTAGCTAGTGTAACTTTTAACCCTTGACCCAAGTAAAAGTGAGGCAGATGGGTCAAGCTGTGAGCATTCCTATGCTGCTCAAGACAGCTCAAGGAAAGGAGCTGCAAGCTTAGACAGCCCTGTAAGCTGCAGGCAATTCCCAGGCACTCTGTGCCGCTGCCGCGCCACCCCCCAACACTTGCGCAGGACTTTGGAACCAGCAGACAACAGCAGGCAGCGAGGCTAAGAGGAGGCGGCTGCCATCTCCCGTGCCAAGACCCATTCCACGAGGGTGCGCACGCCGTAGCCAGTAGCGCCTTTGTTGGTGTAGCCCGAGTCTTTTTCGGCCCAGACGGGACCAGCTATGTCTAAGTGGGCCCAGGGGGTTTTCTCCACAAACTGCTTAAGGAAGAGGGCGGCAGTGATGGAGCCGCCAGAGCGGGGGCCAGTGTTTTTCATGTCGGCTACGGTGGAGCTAAGGCCCTCGAAATAGCTCTCTTCCAGGGGTAAGCGCCAGATCTTTTCGCCCGAGAGGTTGGCTGCCTGCTGCAGCTCCTGGGCCAGCTTCTCGTCGGGGGTGAAGAGGCCAGCAATCTCTTCTCCTAGGGCAATGACGCAGGCGCCGGTCAAGGTCGCTAGGTCAACAATGGCGTCCACCCCCAGCTTTTCGGCAAACACTAGGGCATCGGCCAGGGTAAGACGGCCCTCGGCATCGGTGTTGTTGACCTCAATGGTCTTGCCGTTGGAAGCGGTGAGGATGTCACCGGGGTGGAGGGCCCGACCGCTGATCATGTTTTCGGTGGCAGCGACGATAAAGTGCACCTCTACCTGCGGCTTGAGGGCGGCTAGGGCCCGCGCAGCTCCCAAGACGGCTGCCGCTCCGCCCATGTCGGTTTTCATCATGGCAATGCTGCGGGAGTCGGTTTTGATGTTGAGGCCGCCGGAATCGAAAGTGAGACCTTTGCCCACCAGAGCCAGCTTGGCGACGGGATCCCCTTCCTTGGGCTTGTAGGTGAGGTGGATAAACTGGGGCGGCAGATCCGAGGCTTGGGCCACGCCGAGGAAGGCCCCCATCCCCAGGGCTTGGCACTCTTCCCGCCCCAGGATCTCCACCTCTAGGCCGTAGTCTTGGGCCAGTTGCCGGGCAGTTTCGGCCAGGGCAGGAGGCGTGACGACGTTGGCAGGGGCGGCCACCAGCTCGCGGGCCAGGATCGTCCCGGCGGCCATCTCGGTGGCCCGTTGCAGGGCATTCTCATAGTCCTGGCGGGCCTGGGCCAGCCCCGGCACCAGGAGGGTAACTTCTTCAACGGAGAAGCCGCGCTCTTCCTCGGGCTTAGGGGGAGATTTGAAGCGGTTGTCCTGGTGGGCCACCAGGAGGCTGGCTTCGGCCACCGCCTGCACCGCCCGCACCTGATCCAGCCCAGTGTCTGGCAAGGACAGCACCACCTGCTTGGCCTTGAGGCTGTGGGCCTGGCGCAGGCCGTTGGCAGTAGCCCGTCGCAGCGCTTCCAGGGTCAGCGCGGCGGGATCCCCCAGCCCCACCAGCACCAGCTTGCGGATAGGCCCCGGCAGGCGCAGGGCGAGGCTGCTGTTGGGCTTGCCCTGGAACTTCTGTTCTTGAGCTGCTTCCGCCACCAACCCCGACCACACTTTCTCGTCCAAGGAAGCAATTTCGGCAGGCAGCGAGAAGGTGGCGTTTTCGCCGCTGGGGGCAAAGCAGTAGACCAGGGCACATTCTGCCTGCGTTAGAGGGGGCTCGCCAAGACGAAGCTGCATGGGAAACCTTTGGCCAAGCTATGGACGGCAGACTTTCAGTGTAGCCAATTTGCCGCTTCTAGGACAGGGGATCCCTCGCCTGCCCTCGACGTTGGCTTCCCCAGCCAATAGCCTTTAATCAGGAAGGGAGAAAACCAAGGTATGGCCTGGCGGCGGCGTCACGTCCTTCAGCTTGGGGTTATTGCCTGCGCAATGCTCCTGGCTCTGGCGGTAGGAGGGGTGGGATCCCTGGCCCAGGCGCAGAGGTCGCTGGAAGAGCTGCCGCAGCCGGTTCGCCTCAAGTTGCCCCCCGGCCTAGCCCGCTACACCTACGACAAATCGGCGGGAGACTACTTCGAAGAAATCGAGCCGCTGCTGCCGGGCGGAGCTTATGCCCAGTGGGCCTTCTATCCCGTCCCCGTCTACATCCAGGGGGATCACCCCCAGTGGAAAACCTTTGTGGAGCAGGCGGTGAAGGAGTGGTCTGCTTATATCCCGATGCGGGTGGTGGCCAAAGAGGAAGAGGCCCTCTACGGGATGAGCATTTATCGCGTTCCTGGCATTGGCGACGGGATAGCGGGGGCAGCGCGCCCAGAGTTTTTCTTTGCCGCCGATGGCTCGCTGCAGCAGCGGGTGCGCATTGTCATCGCCGAAGGCCAGGGGCTGGCAGAAGTTACGGCAGTGGCCCGGCACGAGATTGGCCATGGGCTAGGGCTGTGGGGCCATAGTCCCAACCCGCGGGATCTGATGTACGGCGGCCACCACGCGGAGGCTACCGGCAATCGCCGCCTGCTGCGGGTGCCCACCATTACCAAGCGGGATCTCAACACCCTCAAGCGGGTCTACGAGCAGCCCACCCTGATGGGCCAGGTCTTTCCAGAGAGCTACCGCCGCCTGTTTGGCCAGGTTCGTGAGGAGATCCCCGCACCTGGCTAAAGCCGCAGCAGTTGCGACGCCCCCTTGGCCGCCATAGCCAGGAGAAAAAACAGCAACTGGGTGGCCACGATGCTGGGGCCGGAGGGCAGGTTGAAGGCGGCCGAGAGGAGGATCCCCAGCACCGCGCTCAAGCCCCCGAAACCCATGGCCAGCAACACATAGGTTGTAAAGCGGGATCCCAAAAGCCGCGCCGTCGAAGCGGGGATGACCACAAAGGCGCTTACCAGCAGCACCCCCACCGAGCGGATCGACAGGGCCACCACCAGGGCCAGCAACACCACAAAGGCCAGCCGCTGCCAGCCCACTTCCACCCCCCGCGCCCGCGCCAACGACTCATCCAGGGTCAGCAACATCTGGGCAGTCAAAGTCAGCCCAATGTACCCCAGGGCCAGCAGCAGGAGCAGGCCGCTCATCCAGAGGGCCGGCGGGCTGATGCCCAGGATGTCCCCGAGGAGCAGTTGGTTGAGGTTGCCGCGGTAGCCGGGGATCAGGCTGAGGCCGATGATGGCCAGGGCCAGGGAGGAAGAGTAGATGATGTTCAGCACCGCATCTGCCGAAAGCTGGGTGCGTTCCAGAATAAAAGTCACCCCCAGGGCAAACACCACCCCAAACACCATCAGCACCGCCGTAGGATTCAGTCCCAGAACCACTCCCAGGACAATACCCAAGAGCGCCGAATGCCCCAGGGCATCGCTAAAAAACGCCAACTGCCGAAAGATGGCAAAACTGCCCAGCAGCCCCCCCGTTACCCCTGTCAGGATCCCGCCCAGCAGGGCCCGCTGCATGAAGGGCAACTGCAGCAACTCGGCCACCCGCGCCCAGGTCTCCGGCATTTTTTCTCCTCAGTGATGGTGGATGTAGCGGGCAAACTCCGGCCCATAGACCTGACTCAACACCTCGGGCAACAGCGTCACGCTGGGGGATCCCTGGCAGATCAGGGAGCGGTTGAGGCACAACACGCGGTCGCAGTGGCGAGAGACCATCTCCAGGTCGTGGGAGACCTGCAAAATGGCCCAGCCCAGGGATCGGCGCAGCTCTTCCAACAGCCGATAGAACTCCCCTTCACTGGGGCTATCCAGGCCAGCGGGGGCCTCGTCCAGCACTAGGAGCCGCCGCGGCCAAACTAGACAATAGGCCAGCAACACCCGTTTCAGCTCGCCGCCGCTGAGTTGACCCAGGAGTTTAGAGGCCAGGTGTAGAGCCTCGGCCCGTTGCAGGGCTTTCTGGACGGCTTCCTGCCGAGCAGCTTGCTGCTGCCAGGGCCAGCGGGGTCTGAGGGATCCCCAGCCCAGGGCGACAAACTCGGCCACGGTCAGGGGGATGGCGGGGTTGAAGTGCAACCGCTGGGGCACGTAGGCAAGCTGCTGCCGCACTTTCTGGGGCAAGTACCCCGACAGGCGCAGCGGCTCTCCCAGGATCCAAACCGAGCCGCACTGGCGGGGCAGGATCCCCAAGATGGCCTGCACGAGGGTGCTCTTGCCGGCACCATTGGGGCCGACAATGGCCGTATGGGATCCCGCCTCCAGCGCAAACGACACATTCTGCACAGCCAACTGGGATCCCCGATAGACCGTCAGCCCCTCCACCCAAAGGACAACTTCGCCCAAGTGGGAGGTCATCGCCCCCTCGCCAGCAGGTGTTCGAGGGCAGCTTGGCCCACCACGGGCAACTGCAGGGGAACCCAGGCCTTTTCCTTCTCAAAGGCGGAGACCAGGTTCTCCACGTTTTGCCGCATGACGGTTAGGTAGTACTCCGGCTCCAGACCCTCTGGGCCAGCCGTTTCGATGGGATCGAAAACGCGGACCTGTACCCCCAGGTCTCGGGCTAAGACCTCAAAGGGGTTGTCTTTGCCCACTTGAGGCTCCACTAGGATGGTCTTTAAGCCCGACTGCCGTACCGTCTCCATGACCCGCCGCACATCTTCCGGAGAGGGATTGGCTTCCGGGATCTCCACCAAGAACTCGGCCTTGAGGTTGTAACGCTCGGCAAAGTAGGGGGCAAAGTTGTGGAAGACCACAAACTTTTTCCCTGCAAAGGGGGCTAGGCGCCGCTCAATTTCCTCGTCCAAAGCCTTGAGCTTCTCGATAAAGGCAGCCGCGTTGGTGCGGTAAATCTCTGCCCCCTCGGGATCTGCAGCCATGAGACCGTCGCGGATGTTTTCCACCTGCCGGATGGCCCGCTGCGGATCCAGCCAGATGTGGGGGTTTAACTCGCCGTGGCTGTGCCCATGAGAGTGCCCATGACCGTGAGAATGCCCATGCCCATGGCTGTGGGAGTGCCCATGTTCTGGCTCCTCAGTCCGCAAGGTCGGGATCCCTTGGCTGCTATCAATGATGCGCAGCTTCGGATTCCCAGCATTGGCAATCAATCCCTCCAGGAAGGTCTCCATTCCCAACCCATTGATCACCAGCACATCCGCCTGGGCCAGCAGACGCGCCTCTTCCGGTCGAGCCTGAAAGTCGTGGGGTCCCATCTGGGGCGGAATGAGAGGCGTCACCTCGGCCCGCTCCCCGGCCACCGCGCGGGTAAATTGCGTTATCGGCAGGATCGTGGTCACCACCTTCGGGGGGGTGGATCCCTGCTGGGCCTGGGACTCTTCTTGGCGCATCTGCAAGCCGCCCAGGATCCCGACCGAGAGGGCGGCCACCAGCGAGACCAGTGACCGCACAGGTCGAGCCGAACGCAGAGAGTTAGCTTTATCAGCCATGAGCCTTAGTACCTCACAAGACGACAGAGACAGCAGAGCCGGAAGCGCCTGACTTCTGAAAAGCCAAGGCCCGCTGCTGCAGCAGCGAAAACATGCTCACCAGGCCATTGCTGCGGGAAGGGCTAAGGCTAAAGTTGAGGCCCATCTCCCGCACAAACTCTAGGGAAACCTCCAGGATCTCCTCTGGGCGCAGACCGCTCAACCCCTCCGCCAAAACAGCCACCAAGCCCTTGACCAACTGGGCATCGGCATCCCCTTGGATGTAGACCTTGCCGTCTTTTAGCTCGGTGGCCAGCCACACCCGCGAGGCACAACCCCGCACCAGATTCTCCTCCGTCCGCTGCGACTCGGGGAAAGGGGGCAGGCGCTTGGCATAGGCCAAGAGCAACTCGTACTTCTGACGAGGGGTTTTGGCCTTTTGAAAGCGACCCACAATCTGCCGCAGAGCTTCGGGCATCAACCCACTGGCTGAATGAGAATGATAATCAAAATCGTAGCACGCTGCCTCAGAGCCTGCCGACGCTGTCAGGGGCAGCCTAGGTCAGCCAGCGCTTGGCGGGTATCCCAGACCTTGCTACCGCACCGAGCGATAGCCGCCTTTTACTCCCCTCGGGGAGAGGACCAGTTGCCAGAGCTGGCTGGCCCGGGCCTTGAAGCTGCCGGCGCTCATTAGCAGGTAAAGCCGCCACATGCGGCGGAAGCGCTCGTCGTAGCGCCTAGCCAGTTGGGGCCATGCCCGCTCAAAATTGGCGTGCCAAGCTTTTAGGGTGGCCACGTAGTTGATCCCAAAGTTGTGCCAGTCTTCCAGTACAAACAGACCCTCAAAAGCCGCTGTTATCAGACGAGGCGAGGGCAGCATCGAGTTGGGGAAAATGTAGCGTTCAATCCACGGATCCCGACCCTGGTAGGCAACGTTGGCGCCGATGGTGTGGAGAAGAAACAAGCCATCGTCTTTGAGGAGGCGACGGGCTACCTGCATAAATGTTCGGTAGTTGCGGTAGCCCACATGCTCAAACATGCCCACAGAAAGGATCCGATCAAACTTTCCCTGCGTCTGGCGATAGTCTTCCAGCCGAATCTCCACCGGCAGGCCCTGGCAGCGTTCGCTAGCCAGCTTGGCCTGTTCTTGGGAGACGGTAATGCCCACCACCTGCACGCCGTAGCGTTCGGCCAGGTACTGAGCCGTGCCGCCCCAACCGCAGCCAATGTCGAGCACGCGCATGCCGGGCTGCAGATCCAGCTTGCGGGCAATGAGGTCCAGCTTGGCTTCCTGGGCCTCGTCCAGGGTCTGCGCCCCCCCATCCCAGTAGGCACAGCTATAGATCAGGCGGCGATCCAGCATGGCTTCGTAGAGGTCGTTGCCGAGGTCGTAGTGGCGCTGGCCAACCACAAACGCTCCCTTACCCCGCTGGCGATTAACTAGGCGACTGTCCAACGCCAGCAGGAGCCGAACTGGCCAGCCCACTTGCTCCGCTGCCTGACTGGTGAGAAGACGGTAAACCAACTCGTCAATAGCCTCGCAATCCCACCAGCCCTCCATGTAGGCCTCGCCAAAGCCCAGGGATCCCTGGAGCAGGCAGCGCAGGTAAAGCCGCTCGTCGTGGACTTGTAGATCCCAAGGCCGCGAGCCATTGACGGCTATATCGGCAGCACTCAAGAGCCTAAGCCCATATCGGCGGGCCAGCCGATGCCAGATGCTAAGGCTTTTTTCCACTTCCAGGAACCCCCTGCTGAGGGCTAATCGCAACATGTATTGTAAAATGCGGTCTCTCCAGTTTGTTACTCGGCAGCGGCTCAAGCCATTGCTTCTTCTCGGCTCCCCAGCTTCTGTTGTTAATGCCAACCACTGCAGCTCTGGAGGAAGTTGAAGAGATAGTGCTAGCAAGCCCAAAGGAGAAATCGATGCTCAAACTGAACCTGCCAACACTGCAAGTTGGTGGTGCTATTCAGTAGGGCGGCTTTCAGATTTTCCCGCTGTTTTCTCCAGAGGATACAGAGAGAGGCTGCCTATCGCCTTCCAGATCATGGAGCTCAGGAAGCAACGATTAGTGAAATCAATCAGAACGGCGTTGTGCCGTATCTAGTTGTGGAAAACTACAGCGGTTTTCTCTTGCTTTTGGTGGAAGGGCAGGAGCTAGTCGGGGCTAAACAGAACCGCATCTTGAACACCGCTGTTTTGAACAAGCCAAAAAGCAAGATCACGATTCTGGCTTCTTGTGTGGAAGCTTTCAGGCACCACTTCCGCTCCCACCAAATGGAGGATGCCAATGCCTTGTTCCCAGCAGCTTGTGCTACGAGCTAAAAAGAGGAGTTTATCAGTCGCTCAAAAATAAAGCTGGTTACCGCTCAGACCAGGGAAGAGTGTGGCAAGCCGTTGCTGCTATCCAAAACTTTCTCAGGGTCAGCTCCCCCACCAACCCGTTCTCTGAAGTTTGACACTCCCACCGTCTAAAGGCGGGGGATTCTTACACGGTCGTCGCAAAGGCTTTGTCAAAGCGCCTCT
>NZ_JAOALE010000034.1:0-32922 GCF_047462575.1 Synechococcus sp. 'PEA 65AY6A-5F PE A' | reverse complement strand
CTCGGAAGCTCCCGTCTACAGCCCGTCAGGGCTTAGCGGGAGAGGATGTCACTTTAGGGGGCTGCAAGGCAGATCCCAAGGGCTGAAAACCCGTCTCGCGCGGGGATCCCCGCCCGAACCCCGGGAGGCTGCGGCAAAAGCTAGCGAATGTACTGGGCCAAAGCCCGCGAAGGATGGCCTAGGCGCAGCTTGCGCAGAGCATCCCGCTCGATCTGGCGAATCCGCTCCCGCGTTAAGTTAAAGTGATCCCCGACTTCTCGCAGAGTTCTCGCCCTTTGCCCATCCAGCCCATAGCGCAGCTCCAGCACCTGCCTCTCGATGGGCTTCAGGGCCTGCATGGCAGAACGCACATCTTGCCGCAGAGATTGCACGAGGATCTCTTCAAAGGGTTGCTCCTGCCGCTCATCCGGCAGCAAATCCCCCAGGCGGCTTTCCCCTTCCTGGCCAACCGGCACATCCAACGACAGGGGCAAAGCGGCAGCCTGCTGGATCATGCGCAACTTCTTAACCTTGATGCCCAGCGCCTCCGCCAGTTCGGCTTCTGTGGGCCGTCGCCCTCGGGCTTTCATCAGCTCGCGGTTGGTGCGCTTGAGCAGACGCACTTTGTCCACCATATGCACCGGCAGGCGAATCGTCCGGGCTTGGTTGGCAATGCAGCGGGTAATGCCCTGGCGAATCCACCAGTGGGCATAGGTGCTGAAGCGAAAACCTCGTTCGGCATTGAATTTCTCAGTGGCCCGAATAAGACCCATGTTGCCCTCTTGGATCAAGTCCAAAAAGGGCACCCCCCGGTTGAGGTACTTCTTGGCCACACTGACCACCAGGCGCAGGTTGGCGTTGATTAGCTTGCGCTGAGCCTGTTCCCCTTGGCGGATGCGGGAGCGCAGGGTAGACACAGGAATCTGCAGGGCTGCTGCCAGTTCCTCATCGCTGGGATCCTGCCCCCGCTGTTGCCGCCATTCCCTGCGGGCCTGATCGATGAGCAGCTTCTGCTGAATTTTGCGCGACAGCTCGATCTCCTCCGCGTGATCGATGCGGGGCACCCGACCAATTGTATTCAAGTAGTGATCGACGGCGTCTTCATTCAGCCGCAACCCGCTGGCGCCCGGCTCTAGGTCGGCCTCTGCAGCCGGATCCTGAGAGGCAGACTCGGCCTCAAGCCAGAGATCGTCGAGCTCCTGGCGGGACGAGGCAATGTTTTCAGGATGAGGACGAGAGAAAACCACGGCCAAGTGAGGAGAAAACGTCACCTCCTAGTCTAGAAAAGTTTCTCCCCCTGGCGCGAGCGAAAATCGATCATGGCCCTCTTTTTTGCCCGGAAATTTTTCCGGCTGGGTGCGGGAGTGGCAGGGATCCCATCTGCCAAGTTCTCGCCGGCAGGGCATCCTGCGCGAAAACATCCATAAGCGATTTTCGATCTAGACCTTGTGTAAGATATTCAGGAGACAGCTAGCTCGCCTGCTGTCGAGCAGGCTCCCACAGGTTCTATAAAGTGGAAGAGGAGGGGTAGCCTTGCCAGCATAGGCTACCATGGGGCGCCGCGGGAGCCATCGGCTTCCTCAGTCTGGAAAAGAATATTCACAATCTCTTGCTCCTATGGAGTCTAACCTCAACCAGCACCCTCCATCGGCCAACTTGATCGGAGAGCGGGTGCGCTGGGTAAGGGAGAAGCTGCAACTGACCCAAGATCAACTGGCGGGTCGCCTGGCTAAGTACGGCGTGCAGTTGGACTACGTGAAGATCGGCCAGGTGGAAAAGGGCAAACGGCGCGTCATCGACAAAGAGCTGGTGGCTTTTGCCAAGGCGCTGGGTGTCTCGGTTACCTGGCTGCTGAGCGGCGACGAATCTCACCTGTAGCGCCTCCGGGCAAGCACCATGTAACAGTTATTCAAGATCCCTGTCATTGTGCGTGAAAGCCCGCAAATGATTTTGCGCTTTGACCCTATCTTCGTCCAAGCATACGTGTAAATACTGATAACATCCTCTATAAGTCTGCCTGCCCAAGCCAAGCCTTGTCTCTGCCTCAACTCTCCTAAGGGACAGGAGAGATACACTCCTTGCCCTGTGAAAGGTACGGGCTTTCCCAAAAGGGATCCAGATCACTGGCGGCTTCACAGCTTTATCTAAGCTTGATATTGTAAAGTTAGTGTAAGACGACCCTCTTTTCTCTGCCTGTGTGAGGTTGACGGATGCTCTCTTTCTTTTTCAGCCGTTTCAACGGCGCCAACAGTCGGCAAAGCGGAGCCCATCGGGTTCTCGCCAGCAAAGCCACCAGCGCGCAGCGGATCCCGAATCGCATGTCTGCTCCCCACAAGGTGCTCAAGCAGGAAAGGCAAATGCAGCGGGAGCAGGAGTTCGCCGAGATGGAGCAAAACATCAGCCGCATCCACTACTTTTACCGGAAGGCAGACATGCCCCTGGAGATGCGGCAGCTCCTCACCTATCGCAAGCTGATGGAGCTGGACTACTTTACCCCCCAGGCAGCGAAAGAGCTGATCAGGCAGTGGCAGCAACAAGAAGAGCGAGAACAAGAACGCCGCGGGGCCTAGAAGTCGCTTCCGCGCCAAACCCGTCACAGTAGTAGCAACTCCGCTACAGGTACAGTTCGTCTAGAAGCTGCAGCAGGGCAAAGCAGAGCCCGGCGCTGGCCAAAGGCACGGTCAGGTTATCCAGCCCCCACCAAGAGAAGACCTCTAGGCCCATGGCCAGGCCTCCCACCAAGAGGCTGATGGCGAGCAAGGAGGGAGAAAAGCCGAAGTACCCCAGCAGCAGCGCCGCAATCACCAAGCTGCTCACTGCCCACATGGTCAGGGATCCCTCCCAACTTTTTTGAAGGGATCCCAGTTGATAGAGGTGCTTGCCCCAAATTTTGCCCACCAAGCCCGCCAGCGCATCGGCCCAGGTCATCACCAAAATGCCAATCACCGCGAATACCTGTCGCTGCGGCAGCCAAAACCAATACAGCAACAGGCCAATGCTGACAGCATAGAAGAAAGTGCCGAAGCTACGCCGCCCGACCCCATTCAAGCTAGGCAAAATAGCCACCCGGTAGGAGAGCAGCGCCAGGCCGGCAAACACCAAGGAAAACCCCACCCCAAGCCAGCGGGGCACCTGCAAGGCCCAGGCCAGCAGAATGATATTGCCCACACCGATATGGACGACTTTGCGCACCCATTCCCCATCCACCTGTCGGGAGCGCAGCCATTCCGCAAAGGCAAATACGGAGGCCAGCCAGAGAGCGTAGCAAGCAAGCTGCTGGGTCAGGCCCATGAGCTGGCCTCAGAGGGTTTTCAAGTAGCTGAGCAAATCTGCCATCTCCTGGGGATCCGGCTGAAACTGGGGCATAGGCGGAGTTTTGCCACTGGTTACCTGATGAATGATAAACCGGTCGGAGCGGCGGTTGCTAACTCCCCGCAGGCTGGGGCCAACTCGGCCATCGGCTTCTTCTCCATGACAGGCGGCACAGTTGAGGGCAAACAACGAAGCACCATGGCTGGGCTGACCCTCTAGGCTGAGGACGGCTTTAGTGTAAGGATCCAGCCCAGCTCCTGCAGCCAGCCAAATCCAGGTGAGAATTGCCAGACCCACAACAGCCAAGCCCAGTCCAAGCTTTGTCGCCCAGCGCCCTGACAGCAGCGCTTGCAAAGAGTGGAGGAACGGTTGCGGACGCTGCGGGGAGGTTCGCTCAAGCTCACACTCACCGTCACCAGAGGGGCGAGAACTGCCCGATCCAGCGATGTCTGAGAGGAAGGAAGGCACAGACAACCCTGAGAGAAACCGTTTCAATAGTTTACATTTCCATCAATACGATAGCTCAGGGGCCCCTTTCTGCCAACAATCTGCAATGGTATTTACTTTTTCTTAATTATTTGTCGATGCTGGCTGAGGCTCGGGTTTCTCCGGGATGAGCCGGTGGGGAAACAGACGCTGCATAGCTTCTGCCTGGGCCCAGGGATCAGGATTGAGGCTGTGGATGGCGTTGGCCCACTGAAAGTGCGCCTGCAGGCGTCGGTAGAAGGATAAGTTACCATAAACGACGACGGCTGCCACCCGCTCTCGTTGTTGTTGCAGCCAATCCAGCACATAGTTGGGCAAAGGCTCCTCGACAAAGGCCTGGAAGATCAGTTGGCCGGCGCTGCCCAGGGCCGTCTCCAGCAAGCTCAAAGGGGTGAGAGGATGGCTGAGCAAAGGAGAGAAGCCGAGGCCGGCGGGAATGCTGAGGGCGGGAGAGGCCGCCGATAGCCCTGCTGTCTCAGCGCCAGGGGCGAGATCTTGCCAGATCCAGTTCCAACTGCCGGGGGGAGCGGGCAGGGGCAAAGCCTGGCCGCCTGTCACGCCGCCGCGGGCCATGGCAGCTTGACAGGGAGCAATATCCTGCTCGGCCAAGAGGGATCCCAACCGGGCGACTCTGGGCAGAGGCGGACGTGTGCCGAACAGCTTGGCTAGAGGTGAGTCCTTGGCGAGGGGATCTCCCAACAGCAGGGGTTTCAGTTGCTCGTCGGAAAAGCCGCGGCAGAGGGCGGGGTCGGTGGGGTCTTTAGCCCCCATCCAGCCGGGAACCAGGCTGAAATCCGTTTCCGCCAGGGCCGGCCACACTTGCTTGAGCAGGGCGGAGGCGGAGGGGAAAAGCCGCTGCTTGGCCCGCAGCACCCGCGTCACCGATTGGGCAATGGCCTGGGCGTCCAGGGATCCCTGCCGCACAGCTTCCACAATGGCTGTGACGGCCGCCACTGGGTCGGGAGGGGCCAAAAGGAGGTCGGCGCCGGCCTGGAGGGCCCGCACCGCCAGCAGGTGGGGAGAGGAGCCGACGCCAACGGCCAGCTCGTCCAAGAAGCCCTGATCGAGGCCCTCTGCCACAATTAGTCCACTAAACCCCCACTCTTGGCGCAGCAGTTGGGTCAGCCGCCCCGGCAAAAAAGAGATCGGCCAGCGCTCGTCCCACTCGGGAAGCACCACTGGCGCAACCGAGATGGCTCCTACCTGGTCCACCAGACCGCGGAACGGCAGCCAGAGTCCTGCTTGCAGCTTGTCCAAGCTGAGGCTCAGGCGAGGACACCAGGGGACATCGGTTGGCTTTGGCCGCAGCGCCGCACCTGCCTGGGGCGGTTCTACCCAATCCTGGCCGGGGAAGGATCTGGCTGTGGTCAGGATCCCGCCGGGGACGGCCTGCTCACAGCCGCGCACAAAGGCGCGCGCCAGTTGCAAAACTAGGTGCGGCTCCTCCGCCAGCGCCAGCTCTGCTGGGCCTTGCCCCAGGGGCTCCGCCACCGGGCCCAGCAGCCAGTTAATGCCGATGGCCGCCGCCTCCCGCGCCGTGATCCTTCCCCACTGTTCCGCCCAGCGCTCGGCTTCGGATCCCAGGCGGCTCAGGCCCAGGGGGTGGGGGAAAGAAGTGGCCCCCTGTAGGGCCAGGCCGCGACTGGCCTCGGCTGCCACCAAAAGGGGCAGGGCAGCCCAAGACTGCGCCTCCTCGATCAGCAGCAGGGCCTCTGCTACATGGCCCTCAGTAATCCAGAGGCCCCCGATCCCCACCTCTTGGATCAGTCGCTTGAGGATCTCGCGGGGAGGAGACTGGGATCCCAAACGGGCCGAGACCGGCACCACCAGCAGTTGCGCCACCTGCCGTGCTAAGGACAAGGGCTGCTCAAGGGCAGCGACCGGGGATCCCGAACCACTCATGGACACCATCAGCAAGGGGAAAGCGAGGGGATCCTATCCTTTGCGAAAACGCCGGGCAAGCGCAAAGATCCTAACCCCTCTGCCGGCTGCCGAAACCATCAACGCCTTTGGGCAGCCCGGCAGCGATCGCAGGTGCCGCAGGGCAGGCCGGGCTGGTTCTCAGGGTAGCCAAAATGCCGCAGGATCACCTGCCAGCGACAGCCGCGGCTGTGGATGAGGTCGTCCATCCCCCGCCAGGGATCCTGCCGCGGCGGCGGCTGCCAGTGGCGGTGCAGCACCTGGAAGTGAAAGGGATCTGGCCAGTGCAGACAGCCCATCTCCTGCAGCAGGCCCAGGGCCACCCGCGTCTCTCCGGGGGGCAAGTCGGCATAGGATCCCTGGGGGGGCAGCGTTTGCAGCAAACGCCGCGCCTGGGCCAGCAGGCGCTCCTGCTGGGAATAGAAATAGGCTTGGCGCTGGCGATCGGTGGGATCCAGCAGGCCCGTCGGCTCCGAGACCAACATCAGGGCCCGGCAGGGGCCGCCATCCCGCCCGCCCCGCCCCACCTCCTGCAGGTAGTCCATTAAGTTGGGGGGCGGGTGAAAGTGCAGCACCCAGCGCACGTCGGGCTTGTTGATCCCCAAGCCGAAGGCGTTGGTACAGACCAAAAAGCGCAGCTCGCCCTCCAGCCAGGCCCGTTCCAAGCGCCGGCGGGATCCTGCTTCTAGGCCGCCGTGGTAGGCAGCGGTTTTTTGGTGGTGGCGGCCCAGCCACTCGGCCAGCTCCTCCCCATCCCGCCGCGTGCGCACGTACACCAGGCCCGAGCCGGGGTTTTCGACTAGAAAACGCAGCAGACGCCGACGGCGATCCGCCGGGCTCCAGGCCACCTCCACATTGAGGGAGATATTGGCCCGCAGGGGATCGGCGCGAATGCACTCCGGATCCCGCAGCTTGAGGATGTGGCGCAGGCGGCTGAGGGTTTCGGGATCGGCGGTGGCAGTAAAAGCGGCGATGGGAAAAGCAGGCTGGCCCAGGGCAGGGCGCACCAATCCCAGACGGCGGTAGTCGGGCCGGAAGGATCCCCCCCAGTGCACCAAGGTATGCGCCTCGTCGACGATGAGGCCGTTGAGGGACACCTGCTGCAGCCGCTTCCAGACCGGCGGGCTAAAGAGGGTTTCCGGCCCTAGATACAGGAGGCGCAGCCGGTTCCCTTCCAAAGCCCGCAACACCCGCTTGCGCAAAGCCGGATCCAGCTCGCTGTGCAGACAGGCTGCCGGCAGACGGCGCCTCCAGAGATCCTGCACTTGGTCTTCCATCAAAGCAATCAGGGGCGAGACCACCAGGGTCAGACCTGTCTGCAGCAAGGCCGGCAGTTGAAAACACAGGGACTTGCCGAAGCCCGTTGGCAGCACTACTAGGGCATCCCGCTTCTCCAGCAAGGCGCGGATCACCTGATCCTGAGGGGGGCGCAGCGCCTCGTAGCCCCAGTACTGCTTGAGGGCAGATTGAACCTGCTGCCAATCCTGCAAAGCCACCCCCTTGTTCAACAACCTCTCTGGGCAATCTACAGCATCTATTGGGAGCCCTGCAGCAGAGGCCCGGCCAGGGAGGTCGGGGGTGAGGAGCTGCCGCCAACCTTTTTGCTTCCGGGATCCCCTTGCCAGCAGGGAAGCGGCCATCTCCGCCGCGGCTGGGAAGCTGTCGAGAGCGACAGGCTTGTGCGATTCTAGAGCTGGGACTTCCTGGCTGCCTCGATACCCTTCCCATGACTGCCCTAAACTCCACGTGCTCGCTCCAGCCCAGAACGGCTTTTGTTCAGCGTCGCACAGCAGAGACGGATGTGCAGGTTCGCCTTAGCCTGGACGGCAAAGGGCAGCATGAGATCGACACCGGGATCCCCTTCTTGGACCACATGCTGGCCCAGCTCAGCACCCATGGGCTGATCGACCTCCAGATCAAAGCGGTGGGGGATCTGCACATCGACGACCACCACACCAACGAAGATGTGGGCATCGCGCTGGGACAAGCCCTAGCCCAGGCGCTGCAGGATCGGCGCGGCATTTACCGCTTTGGCCACTTTTGGGCGCCTTTGGATGAGGCCTTGGTGCAGGTGGTGCTGGACTTTTCCGGGCGCCCCCACCTCAGCTACGGCCTGGAGCTGACCGTCGAGCGCATTGGCCGCTACGAAACCCAGTTGGTGCGGGAGTTCTACCAGGCAGTGGCCAACCACGCCCAGATGACCTTGCACATTCGCCAGGCGGCTGGCCTCAATGCCCACCACATTGTCGAGGCCAGTTTCAAGGCCTTTGCCCGCGCCCTGCGCATGGCCGTAGAACGGGATCCGCGCCGACAAGATGGGATCCCCAGCTCAAAAGGTGTTCTGTAGACTTAACCTCCGCCCGAGCAAGGGACAGCGCGACTGGCCAAAACAGTAGTGCCGCAAGCGGGCCAACTCCGCCTCGCTGAGATCTTGCCACTGGCCAGGGGCCAGCCCCTGCAGCGAGAGGGGCCCCAGCCCCACTCGCACCAATCTCAAGGTTGGAATGCCGACAGCGGCGGTCATGCGGCGCACCTGGCGGTTGCGACCCTCCCGCAGCGTCAGCTCCAGCCAGGTGGTGGGGATGGAGCGGCGAAAGCGGATGGGCGGATCCCGCGGCGGCAGCTCCGGCTCCTCGGCTAGCACTCTAACCTCAGCCGGCCGGGTCTTTCGCCCCTGAATGACCACTCCCTCTTGCAACTGCTGCAGGGCCTGGGGCGTGGGGATCCCTTCCACCTGCACCCAGTAGGTGCGCTCGTGGCCGAACTTGGGATCGATCAGGCGGGCGTTGAGGCGGCCATCGTCGGTGAGCAGAAGCAGACCTTCGCTATCGCGATCCAACCGCCCCACCGGATAGACCTTGGGCACCGGGATGAAAGACTTGAGGGTTGGCCGCCCCTGCCGGTCGGTAAATTGGGTGAGCACGCCGTAGGGTTTGTAAAACTTGAGGTAGCGCATGGCAAAAGTGTGGATCCCGTCTTTTAAGATTGGGCAGAGCAGCTTCAACGGTAAGATCAAGCCTTGGGCGCGGCGTTTTCCGTTGGCGGCAGAGTTTGACGGATCTCACTCATGACGATAGACAACACTCTACTCTGGGTTTTAATTGGAACGGCGGGGCTCTCCCTTCTCAGTCTGGTGTACGTGTGGGTGGATGAGGGGATCAAACGACGCCGTTACGAGCGGCAACAGCAAAAAGAGGCTGCCCAAGCCGCTGCCGCTGCCCCCGAGCCCACCGCCACAGAGCCAAAAGCCGAGCTCGAACCCTCCGCCTCTCTCCAGGAGGCAGAGGTAGCGCCTAATACACCCAATGCCTCAGCCGCTACCTCCGAGCCGCTTGCCGATACCCCTGCTAGAACAGAGGAGACGCCGGAGGCCACCCCTTGAAGCTGCTCTTCCCCCGTTCCGCCTAAGTCGGCAGGTGGGCTAACCTAAGACAGGAAGGCCAACGGGATCCCTATGTTGCGCCTGTTGCGGATCGAGAACTTCGCCCTGATCGAGTACTTGGAGATTCCCTTTCGGGCGGGGCTGAACGTGCTCACCGGAGAAACAGGGGCGGGCAAATCTATCATTCTCGATGCCCTCGATGCCGCGCTCGGGGGACCGGCTCGCGCTCTGCGCAGCGGCAGCGATCGGGGCTTGGTGGAAGCCATTTTCCAGCCTACGGCCGCGCTGGAGGCCTGGCTAGAGCAAGAGCAAATTGAACCTTTGGAAGAAGGCCTGGTCTGCAGCCGCGAGCTGGTGATGCGCAACGGCAAGCTCAGCAGCCGCCTGCGAGTCAATGGGGTGCTCGTGAACAAGGCTCAGATGCTCAGCCTGCGCTCCCAACTGGTGGAGATCACCGCCCAGGGCCAGACAAGCCAACTCCAGTCTCCCCAAACCCAGCGCCGCTGGCTGGATGCCTTTGGCGGCGAAAAGCTGCTGCGCCTGCGTTCAGAGGTGGCAGCTTGCTACCAAACCTGGAGCCAGCTCAAAGCAGAGATAGCCTCCCGCCAGCAAAACCAACACCTGCGGCTGCAGCGGCTAGATCTCCTAGAGTTGCAAGCCCAAGAACTGGCTGCCCTGCGCCTGGAGGATCCTGACGAGCTGACCAAATTGGAGCGGGAGCGGGAGCGCCTGGCCCACCGCGTGGAACTGCAGCAGCAGAGTTATGCCGCTCACCAACTGCTCTACCAAAATGACAGCGGCTCGCCGGCCATTGCCGATCTCCTGGCCCAAGCCGAGCGTCTGCTGCAGAGCATGGCCCAGCGGGATCCCGACCTAACTCCCCTAGTCGAGATGGTCAGCAGCGCCCTCGTTCAGGTGGAGGAGGCGGGGCGGGAGCTGCTGCGCTACGGCGAGACCCTGGAGGCGGATCCCAGTCGGCTAAGCAAAATTGAACGGCGCCTAGCCCAACTGCGACAGGCCTGCCGCAAATATGGCCCCACCCTGGCCGAGGTGATGGCCCACGCGGAGCGGCTCAAGGCAGAGCTGGCCCAACTGCGGGACGAGAGCACCGACTTGGAGGAACTAGAGGCGCGGCTAGACCAGGCAGCCCAGGAGCTGGAGCGCCACTGCCAGATGCTCTCGCATCTGCGGCAGCAGGCGGCCCACCAACTGGAAAAGGCTCTCGTGGAGGAGCTTGGGCCCCTGGGGATGAGCGGTGTGCAGTTCCAGGTGCAGATCCAAGCCGGATCCCCCACCGCCGAAGGGGTGGATCAGGTGAGCTTTTGGTTTAGCCCCAACCCCGGCGAGCCCCTGCAGCCGCTGGCCGACATTGCCTCCGGCGGCGAGATGAGCCGTTTTCTGCTGGCCTTAAAAGCGGTGTTCAGCCGCGTCGATCCGGTGGCTACTCTGGTCTTCGACGAGATCGACGTTGGCGTATCCGGCAAGGTAGCGCAGGCCATCGCCGCCAAACTGCACCAGATTGCCCGTAGCCACCAAGTTCTCTGCGTTACCCACCAGCCCCTGGTTGCCGCCCTAGCCGATCACCACCTGCGGGTTTACAAAGTGGTGCAAGAAGGGCGAACCTGCGTGCGGGTGGATTCGCTGAGAGAAGGGGAGCGCCGGGAAGAATTGGCCCAACTGGCTGCCGGCCACTCCGCCCAGGAGGCAATGGGCTTTGTGGAAGCCCTTCTCAAGCAGGCAGCCCAACTGCGCCAACTGCAACTGGCCGGCTCTGCTTAGCTCCCCTCTCCCCGAGGGTGAGGGCCTCAGCCGCCCAAAAATAGCTCCAACACCTCGGGGTTGTGCAATAGGTTGGGGCCGGTATCCTCAAAGCGGTTTTCTCCCATGGAGAGGACGTAGCCCCAGTCCGCTATAGCCAAGGCCTGCTTGGCATTTTGCTCGACCATTAGGATGCTGACGCCGCGGCGGTTGATCTCCTGCAGGAGGGCAAAGGTCTGCTCGACATACAGCGGCGACAGGCCGGCTGTCGGCTCGTCCAACACCAACAGCTGCGGCTCCGCCATCAGCGCCCGCCCCATGGCCAGCATCTGCCGTTGCCCGCCGGAGAGGGATCCCGCCGCTTGCTTTCGCTTCTCCTTCAGGGGCGGAAACAGCTCGTAAACCCGCTCCAGTTGGGGGGCGTAGTTGTCGCCCCGGATAAAGGCCCCCATCTCCAGGTTCTCCTCGACGGTGAGGGAGGGAAAGACATTGTGGGTCTGGGGCACAAAGCCAATTCCTCGCCGCACCAGTTGCTCGGCAGGCAGATGGGTGATGTCAGAACCTTGGAACAGCACTCGGCCCGAGCGGACGGTGGCCAATCCAAAAAGAGACTTGAGCACTGTCGATTTGCCCGCCCCGTTGGGGCCGATGATCACTACAATTTGGCCTGGAGTGACCTTGAGGCGGATCCCTTTGAGGATGTCCACGCCGCGGTAGCCACTGTAGAGATCTTGAATCTCGAGCAAGGGGGTCATGGCGGGGATCCCTCCGGCGAGAGGGTGGAGGCCGGTTCCGAGCTAAGGGCATCTGCTAAAGCGATGGATCCCAAATAGGCCTCGCGCACGGCAGGGTTTTGCCGAATTTCCTGCATGGATCCTTGGGTTAACACCCTTCCCCCCGCCATGACCACCACGTGGTGGCAAAGGCGGGTCACCAGATCCAGGTCGTGTTCAATGATGCAGAAGGTGCAGCCGCGCTCGCGGTTGAGGTACTCAATAAAGCGGATTAGGTCTGCCAGCAACGTGCGGTTGACCCCAGCCCCCGGCTCGTCCAAGAGGATGACCCGCGCATCGGTCATCAGGGTGCGTCCCAGTTCCAGCAGCTTCTTTTGCCCGCCCGAAAGGTTGACTGCCAGTTGATCCCGCAGGTGGATGAGGTTGAGCCGTTCCAAAACTTCTTCAGCCCGAGCCTGAAGCTGGCGCTCCTGCCGCTGTACTCGCCGCCAGCGGAACCAGGCATTAAATAGGTTTTCTCCAGCCTGATGGGGAGGAACAACCATTAAGTTTTCCAGAACGGTCATGCGGCCAAACTCCCGCGGGATCTGGAAGGTGCGCACCAGCCCACGTTGAAACAACTGGTGGGGAGGCAAGCCCGTGACGTCTTCCCCATCTAGCCAGATGCGTCCGCTATTGGGCCGAATAAAACCGGCAATGATGTTGAAAAGAGTTGTTTTCCCCGCCCCGTTGGGACCAATCAAGCCCGTGATCCGACCAGCTTCGATGCGGAAGGAACAGTGATCTAGGGCATTGACGCCGCCAAACTGTTTGGAGATGTTGTCGATAACGATCACGCTGCTGCTCTGGGAAAACTCCATTACCTGATGACTTTGCCATTCTATGAACTTTCATCGTAGGATAATGAGTCTTACTTAACCAAACTCGAGAATAGGTTTGCCAGGAAGCTGCTCCCCGGGGGTTGGGCCAACTCTAGAGGGGAACTCTCCGAGGTGAGCCAACGTCCGCTTCTATGCAACTTTTGGGAATCGCAGTTTTATTCTCTCATTGGAGGTTCTTGGCTATGTCTCCCATGCACAAACTGACTCGGCGGGCCTTCGCAACGGCGGCGGCCCTGACGGCGGCGGCACTGGTCACCACCCTGCTGCCGAGCACAGCTCAGCAAGCAGCCCAAACCCCGATCAAAATAGGAGCGCTGCTGTCCTTGACGGGCGACCTGCAGGCCTATGGGGAAAACTGCCTCAAGGGCATCAAGCTGGCTCTGGATCAGATTAACGCCGCTGGCGGCGTCCTCGGATCCCCAATCCAAGTGGTGGAGGCGGATGACCAAACCTCAGCCCAGCCGGCTATCGATGCTGCCCAGCGGCTGGTGAACGTGGAGAAGGTGGCCGCCATCATCGGCGCCCTGGGCAGCGGCATCACCATCCCGGTGGCCACGACAGTAACGGTTCCCAGCAAGATTCCGCAAATTTCGCCAGCTTCCACCGCTCCCACCATCACCACCCTGGACGACAATGGTTTCTTGTTCCGCACCGTTCCTTCCGATGCCTTCCAAGGGGTAGCCCTGGCGCAAATTACCCGCGAAGAAAACCTGGAGCGCCTGGCCATCATCTACATCAATAACGACTACGGCAAGGGGCTGGCCGACAGCTTCAAGGCCGCCTTTGAAAAGCGGGGCGGCACCATTACCAAGTCGGTTCCCTACGAACCCGGCCAAGCCTCCTACCGCGGCGAGCTGGATCAGCTCAAGGAAGGGGATCCCCAGGCGCTGGTGCTGATCGGGTATCCCGAAAACGGCGCGATCATCCTGCGGCAGGCTTTGGAAGGGGGGCTATTTGACCGCTTTGTCTTCACAGATGGCATGCGCTCTCCCGATCTGGCCACCCAGGTGGGGGCGGACAAGCTAGAGGGATCCATCGGCACCTCGCCCCAGGCTCTGACCGACAGCAAAGCCTACCAAATCTTTGCTGAAGCCTACAAAGCTGCCTACGGGGAGCTGCCCCCCACCCCCTACATCGACACGGCCTACGATGCCGCTTTTGTCTTGGCTCTGGCCATTCAAAAGGCCGGCAGCACCGACGGCACCGCCATCCGCGATGCCCTGCGGCAAGTGGCCAATCCCCCCGGCACCGAGATCCTGCCAGGAGAGTGGGCCAAGGCAGTGGAGCTACTCAAGAAAGGGGAGGACATTGACTACACTGGCGCTTCCGGCTCGCTGAACTTCGACGAGAACGGAGACGTGGCCGGAACCTTTGCCCACTGGACCTTCAAGGGCGGGCAGATCGTCGACTTGAAAGTGTTTGAGCCGGAAGGCTAAGAGTCTTTAGGCCGGTGGTGCTCGGCTTGGCCGGGCCAGTTCCCGCCTAAGCTCAAAAGCGGGGGCCTGCAGAGGAGACTTTTGCAGGCCCCTGTTTTTTGGGGAAGATCAACAAGAGGGGTGACAGCTTGGGAGCGAGTCTTTGCTGTGAACCTGTACCGAGATGTGCTGCGGCCCTTGATTTTTTCGGGCCTGAGGGCTGACCCGGAAACGGTTAAGGTGGGGCTCTTGCGCGCCTTGGAGTGGCTGGACGCCACCCAGGCCACCGGGATCCTGGCTCTTTTGGAGCGCCTGTTCTGCTATCGGGATCCGCGGCTGGAAGTACGGCTCTGGGGCCTCACCTTCCCCAATCCCATTGGCCTGGCCGCAGGCTTTGACAAGGATGGCCTAGCTGTGGGCGTCTGGCCCAGTTTGGGCTTTGGCTTTGTGGAGGTGGGCACCGTCACTCCTGGGCCTCAGCCGGGCAACCCCAAGCCGCGCCTGTTCCAGTTGCCCCAGGATCGGGCTGCTCTCAACCACATGGGCTTCAACAACCAGGGGGCGGCAGCTCTGGCCGAACGGCTGCGCCGGCTGCGCCAACGTCCCATTCCCATCGGCATCAACCTGGGCAAAGGGAAGGCCACCCCCCTGGAGGAGGCGGCGGCTGACTACCTGGCCAGCTTTCGTCTGTTGCGGGAGCTGGGAGACTATTTTGTGGTCAACGTCAGCTCCCCCAACACAGCGGGATTGCGATCCCTGCAGGCTGCCGAGCAGTTGGCGCCCATCCTGGCGACGTTGCAGGGGGAAAATCGCGGACAGAAGCCCCTTTTGGTGAAGATTGCCCCTGACCTAGATTGGCCAGAAATTGACGCCATCCTGGAGCTGGCCCAAGCCTACAGACTGGCGGGGCTTGTAGCCACCAACACTACCCTGCGCCGCGACAACCTGAAAACCCGCTTCCTGCCAGGGCTGGGGCCCCTCGCCGCGGCAGCCGGCGGCATCAGCGGCGCCCCCCTGCGGCAGCGCTCCACCCAGGTGATCCGCTACATTCACCAGGCCACTCAGGGGCAATTGCCGATTATTGGAGTGGGGGGCATCTTCACCCTGGCCGATGCCATGGAGAAACTGGAGGCCGGGGCCAGCCTGCTCCAGGTCTATACAGGCTGGGTCTATGAAGGGCCAAGCCTAGTTCCCCGCCTGTTGCGCGGCCTGGCCGCTGCCAGGAATCCCGCCCCTTCCTCCCCGGAGAGAATGCCGACAGGGATCCAATCCGGGCGTAAGATTGTTATGGATCCCTGAGGGAACTTGCCGGTGACTCTGCTGCAACATCTTTTCAAAACCCCCCATCCGGTTATTGGGGTGGTTCATCTGTTGCCGCTGCCCACCTCGCCCCGTTGGGGAGGGGACTTGGAGTGGGTGATCGCGCAGGCAGAACAGGCCGCTACCGCCCTGGCGGCAGGAGGCGTGGACGGGATCCTCGTCGAGAACTTTTACGATGCCCCCTTTGCCAAGGAGCGGGTGGATGCGGCGGTGGTGAGCGCCATGACCGTGGTGGTGCAGCGGATCAAGATGCTGGTTTCCCTGCCCATCGGGATCAACGTCTTGCGCAACGATGGCTACAGCGCCCTAGCCATTGCCGCCTGTGTGGGGGCCCAGTTTATCCGGGTCAATGTCCTCTGCGGGGCGATGGTGACCGACCAGGGCATCATCGAGGGAAATGCCCACCGCCTGCTGCGCTACCGCCGCGAGCTGGGGGCCGACATCAAGATCTTTGCCGATGTGCTGGTGAAGCACGCCCAGCCCCTGAGTCCCATCAGCCTGGAGGCGGCCATCGCCGACACGGTGGAGCGCGGCCTGGCCGATGCCATCGTTCTCTCTGGCTGGGCCACCGGAAAGCCGCCTCTTCTGAAAGATCTGAAGCTGGCCCGCCAAGTCGCCCCTCAGGTACCTCTGTTGATTGGCTCAGGAGCCACCGCCGAAAACATCGGCAACCTCATCCGCCACGCAGATGGCGTGATTGTGGCCAGTTCTTTGAAACGGCCGGCCCGTTCCGCCGGCATGCCAGCGGGCTATGCGGATCCCTTTCCCCTCATCGACCCAATCCGGGTGCGACAGTTTGTGGAAGCGTTGCACCTTGGCCTGGGCGAACGGCCCACCAATCCGGCTTGCCTGGCCACTCCCAGCTCTAGCTGCAGCTAGCCTTTGGGGATAGGATCGGCATTATTCACCGTATCAGAGCTTTCTAGCTTTCTTTTGATGTTGTCAGCTGAACTCGAAGGCTGGGGGTCTTCCTCCAGCCTGCCTTCTGCTCGCGTTGGCGGGGCGGAGTCCTTGCCCTTGGAGGAAGTTTCGTGGAGCCAGGTGCCGGCTCAGGTTCCCTGCATTTGGGTCATCGACGATGACCCGGTGAACCGTCGTTACATCGGCGAAGTCCTCAAAAGCTCCAACTACCGGGTGGAAAGCTGGGAAAGCGGCCAGTTGGCCTGGGAGCACCTGCAGACCCTGGATGAAAGCGAATGGCCGGATTTGATCATCTGCGACTGGGTCATGCCGGGTTTGTCTGGAGTGGAGTTGTGTCGCCGTCTAAAAAACTTGCCCGCCGGACAGTTCATCTATTTCATCTTGCTCACCGCCCGCTCCGAAGTTGAGGATCGGGTGCAGGGACTGGATGCAGGGGCAGATGAGTTTATCGCCAAGCCGATCGATCCTGAGGAGCTGCGGGCACGGGTGCGGGCGGGGCTGCGCCTGCAGCGGCTTACCCAAGCTTTGGCTCAGGCCAACCGGCAACTGCGGGCCCGCAACGAGCTGTTGGAGTCTCTGTCTTTGACGGATCCCTTGACCGGTGCCTTGAACCGCCGCGCCCTCGACCAGGCGTTGCCACATTTGCTCAAACAGGTGGGGCCGCGTGAGCAAGCCCGCTATCGCTATCTCTGCCTGCTGATGATGGATGTGGATTACTTCAAGCAGGTTAACGACACCTACGGCCACTATATCGGCGACTGCGTGTTGCAGGCCATCGTTGGGCGGCTGCACAATCAACTGCGCCCCTCCAGCCTGCTCTACCGCTACGGCGGCGAAGAATTTGTCTGCGTCACCCCTGGGCTCAACCCCGCCCGCTGCCACCGCTACGCCGAGTCTCTGCGCCGGGCCATCGCCAGCCGGCCAATTGAGGTTGCGCCCCAGCGCAGCCTGCCTGTCACCATCAGCATTGGCGGGATCGTCCTCAGCGAAGATGGCCCCCTAGCACCTGAGGCCGCTCTCCAGAAGGCAGATGAGGCCCTCTACCAGGCCAAGCAGGCGGGGCGCAACCGCGTACATCTTTTCTTGCCACCGCCGCCGGAGAACTACTGTCCTTCGCCGGGCTCAAAGGAGTAGCCAGAAGCTGCCGCCAAGGCTTCCAGCGAGCGCAGCCCCACGTAGGTGCGGCCGTTGATAATCCAGGTGGGATAGCTGGTGATCCCCGCTTCTGTGCATTCTTGGGCTTGGGGCGTACCGGGGCCGTTGGGGGAGCATTCCACGTAGGGCACCTGTTCAAAAGCCGACCCAAACAGCTCCTTCTGCTCCTGACAATGGGGGCACCAATAGGCCCCGTACATGGTGCCGCCGATCTGCCGCAGGTGGGCCGCCAACCCTGCCGCCAGGGGGCTGGGTGGGGGAACTTGGTTGGCATACACCCCAATGGTGGCCACCAAGGTGAGAAAGCTTACGAGAATATAGCTGAAGGCCAGCTTGCCCCAATCCAGCCAGCGGTGGCCCAGCAGGGTTACCGCCCACAGCCCCGCCACCAAGACTATGGCGGTGGTGCAATACAGACAAAACTGCCGCAGCACCGCCACCATCAGGTAAAGCATGTACATCTCGAAGGCGGTCATGGCGGAAACCAGGCCAAACAGGGCCGGCCAGCGCCACCGCTTCACCAGCGGGATGCCATCCGGCAAAACCGCCAAGGCCAAAACGGCCAGAAACCCCAGTAGGCCAACTGTTGCCGTCGGGATCCCCAAAAACTCTGCCCAACGGCTGGAGAGCACCAGGTCACACCCCCCATCTCCTGTGCAGAAAGCGGCAGGTTGATCGGTCAGCTTGGTGTAGGTAAGGTAGGCCGTCAACAGGGATCCCAAGCCCGCCAAGGTTGCCAAGATCGGGCGAGCATGGCGCTGTAGCCAGGTCTCTTCTTGGGCTTTGAGTTTGAGATAAGAGGCCATGGGGGGTTCAGCAGTTGGACACCCCCGATTATAGTGGGGCGGAGCGGGTCTCGTCCTTGGGATCCGGCGCAGAAGCGCTGCTCGAGCGCCGCACTTGGGCAGCAAACCTATCCCCCAGCGGCTCCAGCTCCCACCAGGATCCCAGCTTGGGCTCAGAGATGGGCCGGTCGCAGATCCCCCAGCGGCGACGAAAGTAGCGGGCCAGATCTTTTTCGGCCAGAGCCAGATACACTGGCCGGCCATGGGGACAGGTGTGGGGATTGGCGGTGCGCTGCCAGGCTTCCAGCAACTGTTGCATCTGCTCCAGGGTCAGGGGGATCCCGTTGCGCAGGGCGCCACGACAGGCCACCGCCACCTGGGCCGCTTCCAGGTCAGCGCAGCGGCTCAATTCTCGGAGGGATCCCTGCACCTCCTCCGGATCTTCCGACCACAAGGCCAGCGGCAGGCGGCGCATCAGATAGGTGTTGGGGCCAAAAGGCTCCGGCTCCAGGCCCAACTGCTCCAACTGCTCCACCGCTTGGGAGGATAATCCCTCCAGCATGACCGGCATCTGCAGCTCCACCGGCTGCCAATGCCGTTGGATGTACTCGTAGCGCACCCGCTCGTGGGCCAGGTGCTGTTCCACCAGCCACAGCCCCTGAGGGTGCTCCGCCAGGATGTAGGTGCGGTAGAGCTGGGCTAGGGCCTTTAGAGGAGGTAGGGGGGTAGACGGCTGGCCAGAGGGAGCTGGATCTGGGCTTTTGGGACTTGAGGTAACCCTGTAGACCGACTTGGCCTCGCTAGCCCGGATGAGATGCAGCGAGCGGCGGCTGGCTTGCTCCGATCCCGATTGCAGAAGAGCGTGCAAGTGCTGGCGCAATTGCTCCTGTCGGATCTCCGGATCCTGTAGATAGAGCTCACTCTTAGCAGGATGGCGATTCCAGTCCACCTGCTCAGGTGGCAAGCGCAGATGCACCACCACCAGCGGGTAGCGGTGGCGAGGCAAGGTGTGCTGAAAGACTGACTGGATCAGCCGTTGCCACTCCGGCATCTGCACAAAGCGCCCGTTGACGGCCACGCGGATCCAATCGGGGCGGGGGCGATGCAGGCGATCCGGCAGGCCCAGCACCACTTCCCAATCGCTATCCCCCTCCTGGATCCGCTGATAGCGCAGATCCGAAAGATCCACCTGCGGCAACACTTGTAGCAGCAGATCTTGCAGAGACTGGCCTGGCCACAGGCTGAGCAACAGTTGCCCCTCCTGGCGCACCTGCCAACTGACCCAAGGATGGGCCAAGGCCGCATTCTGCACCAGCGTCAAGAGCGGGCGAGTCTGGGGCAGGGAGCAGCGGCGCAAGGGCCAATCGGCAAACAAATCCGCCACCGTCACCACCGTTCCCAAGGCAGTGGCTGCCGGCTGCTGGTGGGCCAGCTCCCCTTGGCGGTCGTAGGTGGCCAGCCAGCCGTGGGCATCGTCAGCGTGGCGGGTCTGAATGGTCAGGGATCCCAGCCGGGCCAGGCTGTGCAAGGCTTCGCCCCGAAACCCCAGGCTGCAACCGTCCAACTTGCTGGTGGTGTGGCGACGGGCCACCTGCTCCAGCTCCGAAGCGGGGATCCCTTGGCCGTTATCGGCCACCCGCACCTGCCAGCGGCTGGGCCAGATCTCCACCTGAATGCGGGTGGCCTGAGCATCGAGGGCATTTTCCAGCAATTCTCGCAGAGCAGCCCCCAGCGAGTCGATCACCTCTCCCGCGGCCATCTGGGCGATCCGCTCTGGGTTCAGGGGTTGGATTTTGGACATGGAGTGAGTTGAGAAAGCAGACTCTCTTCCTGCCAGCTTGTCGCCAAAAGGCCAACAGCGCCGAGCTTTAGCTTAGCTCTCTCCCTCTGTTGCCAGTGGACAGCGCCTTGCCAATGGTTTTCATTAACTTCAAGGCTCCCCTCAGGCCAAGTGAAGGATTGAGGTTCCGCCTTCCTGCCCATCGGTAACCGCCAAGAACTTCGAGAAACTTCGAGAACAAGAGAGCTGAGCGGGTGGCCAGTCATAAGGAAACCTTAAAATCCCAAGGCCAGCCATCAGCCTCTACTAGGATTTAAATAGTAAAACTTCTCATTAAGGAGGAGATTATGGCAGCACAGCAAGCTCCGGCCCGAGAGCTATTCAAGGAGGCTTTTGAGAATCGCTACACCTGGGACAAAGACTTTCCTGGCTACCGAGCTGAGATAACCTACTTTCCCAAAGAAGGTGACAGCAGCCTCTCCTTCTCAGGAGTTGTGAGTATTGACCGCAACATGAAGATCGATGTTGCCGGCGTCGAGGACGAGGAGATCCGCCAGAAAATACGGGAACAGATGTGGGAAGTCATGGTGCATCGCGTTCGTCATTCCTTCGACGAGGAACACGGTGGCCACACCTTTGCCTATGGAGAGCCACAAAATTCAGACATCACTGAAGTTCTTGTTTCGGGCTTATCTTCTACCGATAGGTACTGGGTTCAGGGCAAGCACATTCAAATGGTACATCGCCATCTTGCCAATCGGAAAATTACAGTCTCAGTTCAAGAGTTTTACGATACAGGTGAGGGCTACCTACCCACTCACTACACTGCTGAGTATTGTAGCCCAGGAACTGGAGAAAAAACTCAAGCAAAGATGATCTACGAAGATCGTTATCAAAAAATAGGTCGGTATTGGATTCTGGTTGAGAGAAGAATTTGGGAAGAGCAGGATGGCCAAAAAAGTTCATCCCCTCAACTTTTCCTCTTCTCTAATATTCGATTTTTCGAATAGCTGAGAAAAATAAGTTTTTCTTTGCGGCTGTGGGCATCTCTCATTATAGAAGGTGATGAGGTGCTCACAGCCAAGCTTAAAACAGATGGCCACAGGGTACAGCCTGTTAAGGACTCAAGGGGTACAATAGCAGCACTTAGCAAACCAACTTCGGAAGGAGGATGGATTGATCAGTAGTAAAGAAGTCTTCACTATCTGCTCCATGCTATATTTCCCAATTCTGCAAAGCTTTGGAGTTACCTATGTCTAAGCTGGACTCAAAAAATGCACCTGGACACCAGGTACTGGCTGCGGCAGGTAAAAAGGCACTTCGACCGGGGGGCTTTGGCGCTACCGAACGGCTCTTCAAGTTTGCCGAGTTCCGTCGAGGAGAAACTGTGCTGGAACTTGCCTCAGGCCTTGGCTACACGACTATTCGATTGGCAAAGCGCTATGGCATACATGTTACCGGCATTGAGAAAAATCCAGATAACATTGCTCGCACTCGCGCTAATGTTTCTGCAGCAGGGCTAGCCGGCCAAGTTGAGATCCTCGAGGGCGATATCTTTCACCTAGATCAAATCGATCAGAAATTTGACTATGTCTTGGCGGAAGCTATTTTAACAATGCAGTCCGATGCAGGAAAATCTAAGATTTTGTCAGGGATTTACAATTGCCTCAAGCCAGGGGGTAAGTTCCTCAGCCATGAGCTGCGAGTTGAGGGATCCAACAGCGACGCTATCCGCAAGGAGTTATCCTCCGTAATCCATGTCAATGCCAATCCTTTATCTACTGACAGCTGGCTTGCAACTGTTCAGCAAGCAAATCTTACGGTTGTCCAGTATGCCACCGGCCCCTTAACTTTGCTCAATCCCGTTGCTATTGCTACAGAGGAAGGATTGCCGACGCTCTTAACTATGGTGTGGAATGTGCTTACACGTCCTGTAATCCGGCAGCGGATCTTATCTATGAAGCAAATCTTTAGCCGATATCGAAATAACCTAGGCTACATCATACTGATTGCCAAGAAGGAGGCTTAATGATGTCTCTTGTCTCCCCTGAGTCACCTTTTTTGCAGCTCAAAGATCACATTGCTTATTCTGTGGAAGGAGTTCTCAGCAAGATCATTTGGAAAAGTGAAGTCTGCCAACATACTCTTTTCTGTATGGCGGGAGGCACAAGTATTTCCGAGCATACCTCCACAAGGGACGCTACTCTCCACGTCATTGAAGGAACTGGAGTCTTAACCCTTGCAGGTGAGAAGATCTCTCTATCTCCGGGCATATTTGTCTTAATTTCGGCAAATGTTCCCCATGAGTTAGAAGCCACTGCTGACCTTGCTTTTGTTCTGACTTTATCAAAGGCAAGTTAAGAACGCCGCCTTTTACTCAGCCAGCCGCTTAACATCGCCAAAGCAAACATTCCCAGCAAAGCAAAGCCCAGCAGCCACCTTCCCTGCTCTAGGATCCCTGCCCCCAGAGCCACTACTGGGGGTGTAGAGACGGCAATGCCCAAAGCTAGGGCGAGAAGAAAGTTCTGCCATTTTATTTGGGTTAGGCCGGCGGCGTAGGCGACAAAGTCGAATAGGCCCGTCATTAAAAAACCAGCTGTAAGAAAAATATTGTTTTCCAGATAGTTAGCCGAAAGGGCATCGACTTTGTACATCCATTGTCGCCCAACTACTCGCTGTACTAGGTCTCTACCAAACTTTCTGGCTAGGTAGAAGTTAAGTGTACAAGAGATAAAATCAGCAATTGCAATGTAAAGGATTCCCGATCCAAATCCAAAGAGGGCTCCTGCCAAGATGGAGTAAAGGGTGCTGGGTATGGCAGGAATAATAATACTCAGGGAGCGTAATCCAATCAGGGCAAGGGGTGCCCAGGGGCCTAGTTTTGCTATAAATTCTCGAGTTGCCTCTGGATCTAAGCGACGGGCCAGCAAGATGGCAGCTAACAGGACAACAAGCAACAACAGCAGTGAGAGGATGTCTTTCCTTTTTCTGGAATTGATTTTGCTGCTAGAGGACAAATCCTCTGAGGGGGTAGGGGACGATCCTACTGACTCGCCATCTGCTGACTTGTCAAAGGTAGTGCCGGGCGGATAATAGAGTTCATCCTTCAGGATCCAACCTGTTTTCTGTTGCAGATAGGCATGTGTGCTCAAGCCCAGACGCTTTGCCTCGGTGGCAACAGCCTTGTAGTCTAAGCCCAATAGCTCGCAGAGCTCTTTTTGTCGAATACCAGAAGGTGGCTGCATAGGGCAAAAGATCTCTACTTTCTCTGCTAGATGCTTAAGGTTTCCGAGGGATGCTCGAAGTAGGCATGATTTTCATAAGGCTTGTTTTGCTAGTGTAGAAGGTGTCATGTATTTTGCTTTTTAGAGGTTGATAATGATCTTGTGTATTGGCGATGTTCTTAGTTTAGCAGAATTGCAACAGATTCTGTCCCTCATAGCCGATGCTGAATTTGTGGATGGTGCTCTGACGGCAGGCTGGAATGCCAGGCTTGTCAAAAACAATAGGCAAATGCCAAAGGGATCCCTTCAGCAACGGAAGATAGAGGAGATTATCTTGGCAGCTCTAGAGCGTAATTTGTTGTTCCAGATGGCTGCCCGGCCCAAGCTCATTCATTCCATTTTAATTAGCTGCTACGAAGCGGGAATGTCCTATGGCACTCATACCGACGATGCGCTGATGCTCGATCGGCATCAGCTGATGCGCACGGATATTTCCTTTACGCTATTTCTAAGTGCCCCTGAAGACTATGATGGCGGTGAGCTGAAGATCGAGAGTAGCGAGGGGGAGCAAGCCTACAAGCTGCCGGCGGGTGCTTTGATCCTCTATCCTGCTTCCACCTTGCACCGAGTTGAGCCTGTAACCCGTGGGATCCGCTATGCTGCCGTCAGTTGGGTTCAAAGCCTAATTAGGGATCCGCAAGAACGCGAGATCCTCTTTGATTTACAGACTGTGCGGCAGCAGATGTTTCAGGAATCGGGCAAGACACGCCACTTTGATTTGATCTCCAAAGTTTACGCGAACCTGCTGCGGAAATGGGCAGAGCTCTAGAGGGATCGAAGAAAATAGAGCAGGGCTTCTCTGTCTTCAGCAGCCATATTTTTAAAGATCTCGCGGGAGCGTTCAGCTTCTCCCCCATGCCAGAGAATGGCCTCCTCGAGGCTGCGGGCGCGGCCATCGTGCAAATAGCCGGAGGAGGGCAGAACTGTCTGCGACAAGCCGATGCCCCACAAAGGGGGGGTGCGCCATTCTCGGCCCGTGGCCTCGAAGTCAGCGCGGCCATCTGCTAGTCCTTCGCCCATGTCATGCAACAGCAAATCGGTGTAGGGGTGGATGACTTGGTTGGCCAGGGCAGGGATCTCATGAATGCCGGTTTGTAGCTCTGGTCGGTGACACTTGGCGCATTGGGCTTGGACGAAGAGCTTTTCCCCTCGCTGAACTTGGGGATCCTGCCAAAGGGCGCGGCCAGGCACGGCCAGGGTTTGCACGTAAACGGTTGTCGCTTGGAGAGTGGCCTCGTCGATATCTTGGCTGCCATCCGCGGCCGGAAAAAGAGGATTCGTGACACCCATGTCGTTGGCGTAGGCGGCCGCAGTTTGTTGCCTGAGGTTGGGGGTATTGGCTTTCCAACCAAACCGTCCCAGCACCAGACGCTGCTGCTCTTGATCCCAAACCAAGTTGGGGCGGCCAGAGATGCCATCCCCATCGGCGTCGTCAGGATCGGCTGCTGCCAGGATCCTAGAAGCGGGAACGGCCTCCAGTAGGCCCGCTCCAAACACCGGCTGGGGGATCCGCAGGGAGATGAGGACAGGATCGATGGGCGATCCCTCCAGAGTTAACAGCTTTACAACAGGAGAACGCAGCCTGTAGGGAGTTCCGTCGGCGTACTCTCTGGTCTGCTCTACCCAGTGCAACTCCACCTTGGCCTCTGGCCGATAGCCCCGAACGGCCTTTTCTTGAACCTGCGTGCCGATGCCGGCCACAGGGGGAGTGTTGCTATGAGGAGCAATGGCCTCCCATCCAAAAGGCTGGGGATCCCCGCTTCTATCCAGGGATCCAACCTGGCTGACTCTGACGACCCGCTGCCCCTTGTCAGGAAAACCTCGGCCGTTTTTAACATGACAACCGGCGCAGGAGTTGTTGTTGAACAGAGGCCCAAGGCCGGGGTTAACAGGCGCCGGAGCGGTGACGAAGCGAGCCTCAAAGGCGACGTCCCCCAGGGCATGCAACCTGGCCCAGCGGGGATCCAAGTTGGGAGCCGGCTGCTCGTAGGCTGTTGAGGTGCGGTTCCAAAGGGTTGTTTCGCCACCCGCTCGAGGGGGCAATGGCTGGGATCCCTCTGGGGCAGCGGGGAAAGCCAGAAAGCTCGCCGCCCAAAGAGAGGCCAATCCCAGCATGAAAATCTGGAGAAGACGACGCATCGGCTATCAAAATATCGGCAACTCAGCTCTTTTGGGACTTTCTTACTACTGCAGGAGCGGCACAACTTCCTGAGCAAAGCTGTCGAAAGCGTCTTCAATTTTTTCCATAGCGGCAGTAATAGATCCACGGGCATTGGCATCGCAAAGGCTTTTTTCGATAGGGGCAGGGATCCCCTGGAGAGCCGCCGCCGCTGCTTGTAACTCCGACTGAATTTGACTATCCAAATTGGGATTGATGTCCCGGACAAATTGGCTCAGGCCACGACCTTTTCTATCTCTAAATCCGCCCAAGTAAGCATACTGAACGCTGCGCACATTGGCCTGGAACTCCGGCAGCGAATGGTGGGCAAAGCGACTTTCCAGCAGAAAAGGATTTTGCTGGGCGAAGGCTTCGCCAATTTTGACCTTGCCCAGCTCGTCCAACATGCCGAGAATACCTTGGGCTATTTCTTCAGCAGCAGCTTGCAGCGTGAGATAACTCTTGCTGCCCTCGCCGGCTTTTACCCATTCTTCGCGAAAAGCAGGCAGCCCTTGCACTCCCTCTGTCCAGCTTTTGAGCAGCTTTGCCGCCGTATCCGCCAAAACTGGGCCAAGGGCAGCCAAGTACTCCCGATCCCGCTCGGTAAAGTCTTGCAAAGACTTGTTGTTATCCACGCCAAAGAGCAAGAAGGCCACGGCATGAAATCCCTTTTGCCCGCTTTCCAACTCGGCCACGGTCTCTGGAGTGAGGGGATCGCCGCTGTTGAGAACTTCCAGCACCTCCACCTCGTTCAGGGGCCATTCGTCCAAATCCGCATCCAGCCCCAAATAAGCCGCCGGCCCAAAGGCAAAAGCCTCGCTCTCCTCCCAAGTGATGCGGGCAACAGACCAAGCCTGGCGAGCCGCTTGCAAAGTCTGGGCATTGGGATCTTGCACGAAGGCCTGGATGGCCTGAGACAGGGCCTGGGTATCGGCGACCAACTGCTCATAGGCAGGGATCACCACCTGATCGGCAAAGTCGAGCAAAATCTGCCGATCCTGAAACCGCTGCTCAGGAGAGAGCACAACGGCTGGCCGGCGAGAGCCTGCCCCTTCTTCCCCACCCTCGCCGCCGCCATCCACCGGGATAGGCCGACACTCCGGGTTCATTTGAGCTGCCTGCTGAGGCGAAGCCTGGCTCAGGGCCGGTGGATCCCCGCCGCCCGCAGCCGAGGGATCCTTTTGGGTTTCCCCGCAAGCGGCCCCGCTGACCAGAACATAAAGCCCTATCCCCGTCCACAGCTTCAGATACCTCGACATCTCCTCCGACTCCTTTGCCCTCGACTTGGCCAACTTTGGCTTGATTGTAATCCAGCTATTGCGACTCAATCTTAAGAAGGGAGAGATTTTTATCACCGGCTGCCACCGGATCGCCCGGCTCGTCCCTCTGCAGGCCAGCTTCCATCTGCAGCTTCCCCAGGTGGGGCTATGGGCGGATACAAGTCCGACTCTTAACAAAACTTAACTCTAAAGACATTGATATTTGTTTGCAAGAAGCCTAGAGTAGGTCACAGCTCGCTGTTGAGATTTACTCTCAACAGTTGGTTACGTGTCTCGAAAGGATGTGTCCGTGCGGCCAGAGGCGGGCCTGGGGCAAGGTCTCTGGCCTTTTCCTAGAAAAGCTTGTTTAGAAACGCAAGAGGAGCGGAGATGACAGCGACGACACTCAAGCAAGAAGGGGGATCTAGCTCGCAACAACAGATCCCGTGGTGGGCGGGCAACGCCCGTTTGACCGATCTTTCTGGCCGGCTGCTGGGGGCGCATGTGGCCCATGCCGGGCTGATCGTTCTCTGGGCAGGGGCGATGACCCTGATCGAGTTGGCCAAGTTTGACCCCAGCCGACCGATGTATGAGCAGGGGCTGATTCTCTTGCCCCACCTGGCCAGCTTGGGGCTGGGGGTGGGATCCGGCGGGGAAGTCCTGGATACGGATATCTACTTTGCGGTGGGAGCGATCCACCTCATCAGCTCTGCCTTTTTGGGGTTTGGCGGCATTTTTCATGCCCTGCGCGGGCCGGCGGTGCTGGATCCCAAAGCCTTTCCCCTGTTTAGCTACGACTGGCAAGACAAAAACAAGATGACCACCATCCTAGGGATCCACCTGGTGCTGCTGGGATTGGGAGCCTGGCTTTTGGTGCTCAAGGCAGTGGTGTTTGGCGGCTTGTTCGACCCGGTGGCAGGAGAGGTGCGCCTGGTGTCTCCCAACTGGAACCCCTTTGGCCACCTGTTGGGCATAGAAGGGCGCCACTGGATCGCCGGGGTGGACACTTTAGAAGACGTGGTGGGCGGCCACCTCTGGCTGGGCTTGCTCCTGGTGGCAGGTGGGGTTTGGCATATCGCGACCAAGCCTTTTGCCTGGGCAGAACGGATTTTTATCTGGTCTGGGGAAGCTTATCTTTCCTACAGCTTGGGAGCTTTGGCCTTGATGGGATTTATTGCCGCCTATTTCGTTGCCGTTAACCCAGTGGTCTATCCCGAAGTTTTCTATGGGCCGCTGCTGCAGGTGGGCTTGGATCGCTATCCCTTCTTTGAGCAAGGGGGAGCTCTCACATCTAGGGTTTGGCTGGCCAATGCCCATTTTTGGCTGGCCTTTTTCTTCCTTCAGGGCCACCTGTTCCATGCCCTGAAAGCGCGAGGGTTCAATTTCCGTACCGGCAGAGTAGAACTTGCAGCGCAGCAGGCCTAACGGCAATCTAGCCATCTGATTTTGAGCTTTGCACTTGCAGTTTCGAGGTAGGAGCAATGGCAAAAGTAGGTCTATTTTTCGGCACTCAAACCGGAAATACCGAGAGAGCCGCTGAGATGATCCAAAAAGAGCTGGGCGAAGACAATGTAGATTTGATCAACATTGCCGAGGCCACGGTTGAGGACTTTGATAGGTACGACTACTTAATCATCGGCTGTCCAACTTGGAATATCGGGGAGCTGCAGGCCGATTGGAATGGGTTTTTCCCCTATTTGGATGAAATCGATTTTTCCGGTAAGACGGTAGCCTATTTTGGAGTTGGGGATCAGTTGGGCTATCCCGACAACTTTCAAGATGCCATGGGGATCCTGGCCCAAAAAATTGCCGAGCGCGGCGGAAAAAACGTCGGCTCCTGGCCTACAGAAGGCTACGAGTTCAATGAGTCCAAGGGAGTGGTTAACGGCGAGTTTGTCGGCCTTGCTCTGGATGAAGACAATCAGCCGGAGCTGACGGAAAAACGAATTAAAGAGTGGACGGCCAAACTCAAAACACTCTTCAATCTGTAATCTCAAACTCGGTTTCTTAGCTTGTTGTGGATACTGTGGGAGTTTGTCATGACTGGCGCAGTTCTATCTTCATCGCCTACCTCTGCTGAGGGATCCCCTCAGGTGAGCTGGCTGGCGGGCAATGCTCGCTTGGTGAATCTGTCCGGAAAGCTGCTGGGGGCCCACGTGGCCCATGCGGGGTTGATCATGCTGTGGGCCGGCGGCATGACTTTGTTTGAGGTGGCCCACTGGGATCCGGCTCAGCCCATGGGCAGCCAGGGGCTGATCTTGCTGCCCCATTTGGCCACGTTGGGCATCGGCGTGAATGCAGAGGGGGTGGCCACGGATCCCTATCCCTTTTTTGTGGTGGGCGTTCTGCACCTGATTGCCTCGGCGGTGCTGGGGGCAGGAGGGATCTTCCACGCCCTTTTGGGGCCGGAGGTGCTGGCCAAGGGAGAAACCTTTGCCGAGTTTTTCGGCTACGACTGGGAAGACGACGACAAGATGACCACCATCCTGGGGATCCACCTGCTGCTGCTGGGGCTGGGGGCCTGGTTGCTGGTGGCCAAAGCGCTCTTCTGGGGAGGGCTGTACGATGCTCAACTGGGCCGCGTGCGCGTAGTTACGGATCCCACCCTCAATCCGCTGCGGATCTTTGCCTACCTGACGCCGCTCATGGGCCAGCAGGGCATGGCCGCCGTGAACAATCTGGAAGATCTGGTGGGAGGGCACATCTATGTCGGCCTGCTCTGTGTGCTGGGGGGATGGTGGCACATAGCCACACGGCCCTTTGCCTGGGCCAAGCAGGTGCTGATCTACTCGGGCGAAGCCTACCTCTCCTACAGCCTGGGGGCCCTGGCCTACATGGGCATCTTGGCGGCCTATTTTGTCAGCGTCAACGAGATCGCCTATCCGGTGGCTTTCTACGGGCCGCTGGGGCTGGCTGCCGACGAGATGGGTGTGGTGAGCAGCCGCACCTGGTTGGCCACAGCCCACTTTGTCTTGGGGATCCTGTTTTTGGCGGGGCACATCTGGCATGCCATCCGGGCGCGGGCGGCAGCCAGCGGCTTTGACTTCCAGCACGGGGGCTGGGTGCGAGCCACAGATCCGCAGGTGGGCAACTTGGACACGCCGGTAAACCGGGGCGATCTCACCCTGCTGCTGCTGCAAAACCTGCCCATCTACCGGGAGGGCCTCTCTCCTTTTTTGCGCGGCTTGGAGATCGGCATGGCTCATGGGTACTTCCTGGTGGGGCCGTTTTACAAGTTGAGTCCGCTGCGGAATTCGGAGCAGGCCCTGACGGCAGGGACGCTGGCGACCATCGGCCTGGTGCTGATCCTGACGGTTTGTCTCTCCATTTACGGACGGGTGTCCTTTCCTCGCTCGCGGCTGGTGGCAGTGGTCAATACCCCCTACGGCGAGGTGGCCTATCCGACGCCGGGCGTGCAACTGATGGCCGAATCGCAGGGATCCCCTCAGCCGGTGCGCGTGCCGGCAGGCTCTGAGGATTTGCCGGAAAACTTGCGCACCCGCGCCGGTTGGAGCCAGTTGGCCGGAGGGTTTCTGGTGGGCGGCGTTGGCGGTGCCCTGTTTGCCTACATGCTCCTGGGCAGCGGCGATGTGGTAGCCCAGATTTTGCCGGGGCTGTAAAGGAGGGTTGAGGCTTCTCAAAGCAGGGAGGGGAGATCCTCATCCCCTCCTCTCTGTCGAGATCTGGCTCTACCTTTTGCCTGCCGGCTTCTGGATCCGATAACCCTTTTTTATGAAGCTTTTGTCAGCCAGCAACTTTAATCTTTCGACCGTCGAAATGGGATGGCTAAAATGAGCTTAGGTTCCGCTTCTGCGCCTTCTTTTGAAGCACTTTATTTGGGCGTTTCTCCCAGTCTAAAGCTTTTCGATCGGCCTCTGTTGGGATCCCTGGGAAAATGTTTCCGTGTAGCCTACTGGGAGTATCACCAAACCCAGGATGAGCCCTGTAGTTTGGAGACAGTCGTGACGCTGCTATACGAATACCTAAAAGCTTGGGATCGACCGGTACATCTCATCGGCCACGGCTTGAGCGGGGTGGTTGCCTATCTTTTTGCCTACTATTACCCCCAGCGGATACGGTCTCTAACCCTGCTGGCTGTAGGCAGTCAGCCTGCCGCCACCTGGCATGCCCATTTCTACGTGCAACGAAAAATGTTTTGCTGTAGCCGAGAACAGCTCCTGGTGCGTATAGCTCAGAGCCTTCTGCCAGCTTCAGAACAGTGGCGAGCGCGCTCACTCTCCCGCGCCCTGGCTAAAGATTTAGACACTTCCCCCATACCTCATTCCCTATTTCAGGTGGTAGCGATTCCAGCCCAGAAAGTGCCGGTGCCGATGTTGGTTTGCGCCAGCGAGGATGATCCCATTGTGGATCCTGCTTCGCTGGAGCAGTGGGGAAACTACTTAAAGCCAGGGGATCAAATGTGGTTTTGTCCTGGGGGGCGACACTTTTTTCACTATTCTTTTCCAAGTTTGGTCAACTTGAAAATCATGGATTTCTGGCAAAAGCTGCAGCAATTGCAGACCAGCCTTGCCTGAAAGACTGGCCTTTGTCCTTAGCTCAACTGCGAGTTTTGTCAGCAACCCCCAACCCCCGCAGATTGCTGGTGGCTCTAACCCTCCAAACAGACAGAAAGAGCTCTCATGCCATAGGGATCTCATCGCCGCCCACAGCGCCCCCAGAGAGACGGCGTCCACCCGGCTCCCCGCTAGAAGTAAAATGGGAGGGGTCGAGCCGGGCTTAAGCGGGGGATCCGCGACTAGGTTCGACAAGCTGCTCTTTCCCATCGACAACTCGCGCGAGACCAGCCACGCCTTGCCCTTGGTGGCAGACCTAGCGCAGCGCTGCAAAAGTCGGGTGTACTTGCTCTCGGTACTGGACAACATGGAGCTTGACGCGGAGCGAGCAGAACAAGCCCGGCAGAACATTCAGAACCTGCCCAAACAGACGGAGCTGGGCCTGCAGTAAATCGGCATCAACAGCGTCAAGAGCGAGTATCGCGAGGGAAAAGTACCCTTCGTCATCTGCGACGTGGCGGACGAGCTGGAGATCAGCCTGATCGTGATGGGATCCCGCAGCCTCAGCCTGTCTGCCGAGGGGCAGAACAACTCCGTCAGCCACCGCCTCATCGACCTTGCTCCCTGCCCGGTGCTGGTCGTGCCCTGAGAAAAGGGATCCCGGTCAGCGTGATCCTGTAGAGTACCCTAGGGCGGGGTCTTGCCAAGTCCAAACAATGTTGCCTTGTGTAACAGCACGGCTGTCACTGTTTGTCTTCTCTAAAAGTCTGCAGTACAACGAAGAGCAAGATACAGCTTTGTCCGACTTCGGGGGAGGTCTGTAGAATCAGCAGGATCCCGGCATACGCACATCTGTATTAACTTCAGAAAGTGTGGCCGGAAGAAGCTGTGAGCCTCATTACCAGCAACAGCCGGTCAGTTCCCTTCCGAGAATCGTCATGGAAAGTCGTGGTTACAACAAGGCCTCCCAGAAGACTTTTGAGGTGATGCGGCATTTCGCAGAAACCTACGCCAAACGTACCGACACTTTTTTCTGCTCTGATCCTACGATTACGACAGCGGTGATCGAGGGCTTGGCTCTGCACAAAGAGCAATTGGGCGCTCCGCTCTGCCCCTGTCGTTTTTATGAAGACAAAGAGGCGGAAGTGAAAGCCGGCTATTGGAACTGCCCCTGTGTACCCATGCGGGAGCGAAAGGAATGCCACTGTATGCTCTTTTTAACTCCAGATAACCCCTTCGCCGGCACCAGCCAAACCCTAGAGGAGGTGCCCCTAGAGTACCAGGCGAAATAGTCGGCAATGCGTCTGTCTCTGGGTTGAGCGACAAAGACCAGTATAATCGGGAAATAGTTGAGTGGTTGATAGTCGCACGAGGAGGAAACTCTTTTTATGACTCCCTCACTGGCTAATTTTCTCTGGAGCTTGGTGTACGGCGCAGTGGTGCTGGGGCTTCTCTTCGGCGCCATCGTCTTCGTCAGCCAAAGAGATAGGGTGCGTCGTCGCTGATCCCTCTGCTCGCACTGATGCTCTACTTCTTTGCTGTTGTTGCTGAGTGGAAAGAGACTCGGGTGCTAAGGTTTGCTCTGGTAGGCAACTGCCAGGGTGCTTTGTCCACCTGTCAGGGATCCAGCCGGGTTGAGTGACAACCGGATCGACGTGCTTGGCGCCGTTGTTGCTAACGCTCACAAAAAAGGATAGCTTGGTAGCCCCGCACTTGAGTGCGGGGCGGAAAAGCCCGCTAGCCACTTTAGTCGCTTACCCATGATGGGGGTCGTTGATATAGTTTCATAGCTCAAACAACCTCTTCCTGACTTCTCCTACCAAGACCTTTTTCCTTCTCTTTGGCCAAAAAATGAGATGAACAACCGCTAGCCCCACAC
>NZ_JAOALE010000033.1:0-33328 GCF_047462575.1 Synechococcus sp. 'PEA 65AY6A-5F PE A' | reverse complement strand
CCTCTAGCGGCTTGAACAGGGTGGGGTAGATGCGGGCGTAGGCTTGGATGAGGGGATCCCGAGGGTCGGCAATGTACCAGTCGATGCTGCCGTTGTAGGCGTCCAGCACCGCCTTGACAGAGTTGCGGATGTAGTTGAAGGGGAAGCCGGGCAGATGCTCCGAGTAGGGGTAGCGGCTGCTGGTGGTGTAGGCATCGAAAAACCAGTAGAGCCTGCCCCCTTGAATTACCAGGTAGGGATCCTGGTCGTAGAGCAAAAAGGGCATCACCTGGCGCACCCGTTCCCGGATTTGGCGGCGATAGAGGAAGCGGGTGCTGGGGGAGAGCTCGCGGCTGAGAAGGATGCGCAGATCCCGGAAGTGCCAGGCGTAGAGAAGCCGTTGCCAGAGGTGGGGGATGGGCACGCCGCCCGTGCCGCGGTAGCTGCTGTAGACATAGCGATCGGCAGCGGGATAGTCCAGCTCACGCGCCTCGGCCCCCACGAACACGTCGGTGGTGGTCAGCTCGCTGTAGTAGAGGGCCGGCTGCTCCACCCGCAGCACCTGCGCCACCTCTGGATAGCGGGGGGAAACCCGCGGTGGGATATCCGATAGGAAAAAGTCCGGCAGCCCCTCAGCAGTAACCACGTTGACTGGGCTGAGGGTGAGGCCATAGCCGTGGGTGTAGAAAAAGCGCCGGTTAACCCAAGTTTGGGCAGCCGGTGGTACCTGGGCAAAGTCCAGCTCGCGCGCTGCATGCATCACTTGGCGCAGCTCTCCCCCGATGCGGTAGCGATCCACATCCACATAGGGAAATTGGTAGTAAGGGCGGATCTCCTGCAGTTGGCGATAGGTGGCCAAGAGGGGTTCTGTATCCCAAAGACGCACGTTGCGCAGGGTGGATTGATTTTGCTGCAGGATCTCCCAGGTCAGGGATCCCTCTTCTGGGAAGGGCTTGACCTCCACCTCGGCCAGGCCAAAGCCGGCGCGAGTAAAACGGATGTTGTGCTCGATGTAGGGGCGCTCCAGCTCCAGCTCGTTGGGCGTGACCAAAAGGGTTTGCAGCAGTTGCGGGTAAAGCCGGGTGGTCAGCAGCCCAAACCCCAGGTAGGCCCCCCAGAGCAGGGCCGGCGCCAGCAGGGAACTGGCCCAGGCAGGGCACCAAGACTTGAACAAGGGAAGGTTGAATCGGATCCCCTGGCGGGCCAAAGCCCAGAAGCCAACTGCTGTCAGGAAAGCCACCCCGCTCATCAACGTGGTAGCTGGCAAAGTGGCGTGCACATCGGCAAAGCCGGCGCCAAAGACGACGCCGCGGGTGGAATAGAGCAGCTCGTAGCGCTCCAGCCAATGGCCCCAGGCACGAAGCAAAAACAGAGCTCCCCCCAAGATCAGCAGGTGCCGTTGGGCAAATAAAGACAGAGCCAGCGTCAGCCGCTGCTCCGATAGCCCCAGCTCCACTAGGTAAATAAGCGCCACCGTGATCAAAGTGAGCAGCACTAGGTTGAAGCACCACTGCTGCAGCGTCTCCCAGAAGGGCAGGCCGAAAAGAAAAAAGCCCAGGTCGCGACCGAAGATTGGATCGGACTCGCCGACAGGGACTTGGTGCAACCAGAGCAGCAGCGCGAACCAGTGCTGAGAAAGAGACCAGGCCAAGCCGCCGCTCAACCCCAGGGCAATGGCCCAGGCCCCGGCTGTGCTTGCCCCCCGCCAGCAGGCGCGGATGTTGGATCCCACCACCGCCAGGGCAAAGGCAAAGGCGCCCAGGCCCAGCCCCCAGCGAGCCAGCACCCGCGTCCAGAGCACCGGCAGGGCATTCAGCTCGGCAAACCAGGCCAGATCGACATAGAAAGAGGCCAAAGCTGTGATGGCCAGGATCCCCAGCCCCGCCCAAAGCAAGAGAACCAACCCTCGCTGTAGCCGCTGCATAGCCTCACAGCGTCCCGCTCGAGGTCGCCCTTGATCCTAGCCGCTGCACCGCCTGCAGCAAGCCCGCCGGGCCCCCATCCACCCGCATCACCGGGATCCCCACTTGGGCCTGCAACTCTTGCCAGGTGAGATCGTCCAAAAAGCGCTCCCCATCCTTGAGGGCGATCTGGGGCAAAAGCAGGCCGTCGTAACTTGCCAAGTTTTCAACCGATTTCAAAGCGCCCAGAATGTCTTGCCCCGTCAACAGTCCGGTTACCGTCAGGGTTTGTCCCCAGAATTGGCTGGCAATGGGCAGAAGATGCAACTGCAACCTGGGGATGCTGTTCATCCGCTCCACCACCGGCTGGAAGGCTCGCTCCACTGCGTTGCCCACCACCCAGAGAACTTTGAGAGGAGAAGGGATCCCAGTCGGCAGCCGCACCTGCTCAAACTCGCTCAAGAACAGGCGCAGGGATCCCACTCCATTCCCCAGTTGGGGGTAATCTTCATAGTGCTCTGCCGGCGGCAATTCTCGATTTGCCAGCAAGTACCACTCGTCGGCCAGCCAGGCAAAGGTGGACCCCAATTCTTGCCGAAACTGCGCCTGCAGCGCTTCTACCTGCGCAATCACCTCCGCCGCCTTGGCGGGATCCACCGGGATCAGCTCGTCATTGGGGGGGCGGAAGCGGGTCAGCCCCACCGGTACCACCGCCACCGAGAGGACGGTTGGGATCCCTTCGACAGGTTGGCGAAAAGCGGCCAGATCCAAGAGCGTGCGGGTGAGGTGCTCTCCATCGTTCCAGCCCGGGCAGACCACCACCTGGGCATGCACTTGCAGGCGGTGTTGGCGAAACCAGGCCAACTGCTCCAGGATCAGACCGGCGCGCGGGTTTTTGAGCAGGCGGCTGCGCAGCTCCGGCTCCGTGGCATGAACCGAGACATAGAGGGGGGAAAGGCGCAGGCGGGCGATGCGATCCCATTCGGCAGCGGTCAAGTTGGTAAGGGTGAGGTAGCTGCCGTAGAGAAAGCTGAGGCGGTAGTCGTCGTCTTTAAGGTGCAGCGTTGCCCGCATTTCAGGGGGCTGTTGGTCGATGAAGCAAAAGGGGCAGGCGTTGGTGCATTGGATGAGGCCATCGAACAAAGCCGTCTCAAACTCCAGCCCCAGATCTTCATCGATGTCTTTTTCCAGCTCGACGATGCGCCGGATCCCTTGGCTGTCCAGGATCTCCAGGCAGAGATATTCATCGGCACACAAGAAGCGATAGTCAATGAGATCGCGGGGCTTCTCGCCGTTGATGCTCACCAGGGCCTCCCCTGGCCGAATGCCCACCTTTGCCGCCAGGGATCCGGGCACCACAGCGCTAATGCGGGCGGGCTTGAGGCTAGCACGGGACATGGCGCGCCCAAAGCAGGACTGCGTTGCCAAGAAAACCCCAATCTACTCCAAGCAGCGGCGAATCGCTGCTTCCAGCTCCAACTGGCTGAGGTCGGTAACCACGAAGACCTCTTGCACGCTGCTGCCCTTGCGGGCCACCAACTTGTAGCCCCCTCGAATGGGCACGGAAACCCGCAACTGCAACTGCGGGATCCGCCCGCGACTGCAAGACAGAGCACCTGGCGTTACGGTTTTAATGCCAGGTTGTCGAGTCAGGCGCTCCAGAACAGGAATCAGCCCGGAAATGTGGGTGGAGTGGTTCCAAACCAGACGACCGGCAGGCTCAGACATGGCGGCAACGCAACAGCGAGGAGGGCTAGATCTCTATGCTAGGCTCTTGCCCCTGTAACTGAGAATAAACCTTGGCGAACTCTCCAAGTACAAGTATTTTCAGAAGGTTTTCTCTGTGCTAGTTTGACGGCAGCAAACGCAGGGAGCTCCTGACTCATGGTTGCCGAGCAAGTCATCCTCGAGATCCCCGAAGCCATCCTGAAAGGCCTGCAGAATGGAACCTACGAGGCGTAGGCGGCGTGGTGCGAGAAGTGGCCTCTAAGCGGGTGGTGGCCTGGCTGAGAGAAACTGGAGGCTTGACACTCGCAGATAGCATTAGCAATTGCATCCCGGCAGTGGACATAGTCAACGGGATTATTGCCAACATTCAGTTGAGGCAGATCAACCTAAGACTAATTGACACTAGAGGTAAACTAAACACTGTCTTAGGCTTAACCAAATTCAATGCTGCTATTGGTCTAACTAACTTGGGTTTGTCTGCCGTAGACTTTGCAGTCGTTACCTCTAAACTCAATCAAATCGATTCTCGAATCCAAAGTCTTCAAGCATCCGTAGAAAGTCTTCGAGAATCCATAGATAGATCGCTTCTTGCCAAAGCTAAGTCTGCTATCGACGTTGCAGAAATAGCTTTGAAGATGTCTTCTTCGACCAACAGGAAGCGATTGGTAACCGAGGTCATTCAGCCTCTGCTTGAGGCTGAGCACTATTATCTAGCTGCGTGGGATTCCAATTGGAACAAGAACGACGGCATTTTGGCTTGCGAGTACATCTTAATCCTATCTTTAGTCTATGTTACAGAGATTGAATGCTACCTAGAGATGGAGGAACATGAGATAGCTCTGAAACGCCTGGCGGAGGCAGAGGAGATTCTAAGACCTGGTATTAGAAAGTATGTCGAGCTTTTGTTGACCACGAAACCTTCAGTATATCTTCACAAGGCTTACCAAGAAGGAGTTAGCCTATCAAGCGTCGTGGAGATTCTCAAGTATGTAAAGGGTGAATCGGATGTGGATAAGCTGTTTGACAAATATATACGACCAGATATTTTCAGCGCACAAAGCATTGAATCCTATTTTGATAGTATGCCGACAAGATCTAAGAATGCTATCCTTGCCCTCATTGCCCCACGTTTGATTGATCCAAGCTGGTGGACAGTCTTGGATCGCATAGTTTGGGATCCTCCTCGGAGAGAAGCTATCATCAGTCGAGCAAATCAGGTTATAGCGGCTGCCCAGTCCATGATCGAATTGGACAGGAGACTGGAAGGCTACAGATACGAAATCACTGAAATGACTCGGCTTGGCCTCAGCTACCAAGAGTGGCAAAGTCTGGTTTTGCCGCCAAAAAACTCGTCTGAGGATCCAGACCCCAAAGTTTTACTGCTCCTGCCGGCTTAGGAAGCAGAATCAATGGGGGTAGAATCCGCCGCCCAAACCAAACAAGACGGCTAATATGCCAATACCGACAGCGATCCCAGCTGCTAGTTTCAGATCCTCCTTTAGCTTTTCAGCGTCGGCTCTTTCCTTTATCGCTGTCAACAGGAAGAGTTGATCCTCTCCGCTAAGCCCGCTTATAAACTCAGGGGATAAAGACTCAAGGGGGAGACTCTTAAAGTAGTCGATCCTGCTCCTGCAGTAAAGCGTCAGTTGAGAGAGCTCTGAGCTTTTTTCTTTCTCGCGCAGTTCCATTTCTGACTTTGCCCTTTCTTGGAGACTTTTGGCTTTTTCCACTTGCTCTTTACTATACCCAGATTCAAAAAATGCCGACCAAGCGGATACCAAAGCAATGAGTACGAGTATAGCACCAATCCATCCCCAGCCTCCTAAGAAAGCCAACAAGCCCAAAAACAAAAAGACAAAGCAGCTCTGTATGTTTTCGTCTCTAGTAAGGAAGGTATAGTCAACTCTGGCATCCTCTTCCTTAATGCCGATTAAAATAAGGTTTCTCTTTAGCTCTGACTTCACTTGCTCTATTTTCTGGTTATAGTTGGTTTCAATCCTTCGCCTCCGCAGCTCTATCTCCTCGGCAGCTTTCTGTATCTTGTCAGGGTCAAACGGCCAAGTGCTGCCGTCTTGTGTGCTGTAGCTTGGTTTGGCTTTTAGACCTAGATCACGTTCGTTTCCTTTCGTTTGGAAAAGCCTCTGGGAATCGTAGGCTTTCCGCTTTACGGGATCACTCAGCACTGAATAGGCTTCTTGAAGGGACTTAAATTTTTCTTCGATGTACCGTCGGGCCTTTTCCGGTGTACCGGGAGGAAGCCGATCGGGATGATACTCTTTGGCAAGCCGCCTGTAGCTCTCTTTGATTTCTTCAGAGGTCGCGTCGGGTTTTACCTCCAGCTCGCTATAGAAATCTTTCATGAAGGGATCCCGCCTCTGCTGCCTTGCTAGCAGGATTCTACTGCTGCTCCTGCAAGCTTGAAAAGTGCTGTTTAATACCAGCCTTTTTTTATGCCCTAAGTGTCAAGCGCGCTGGGGAAAGCTCCACTCCCAGTAGCTCTCGGGGGGGGGTTAGCTCTCCTTCCTAAGCTGTAGCTGTCTGGGCCCGGTTTGGACTAGTCCAACTCCCGCCGACGTAGCCGTTGCAAGGCCGAGAGAGGCTTCTCCTCTTCTGGCTGCTTTTTCGAGGCGGCTGCCCGTGGAGTGGTTGTCTTGTCCCTTTCGGGCTCGAGCGCAGGCTTGGCTGCTTCTGGCTCAGCGGCTGGAGGGCGAGGCGGGTTGCTGGCCTGCTGGTTGGGCAAGGGCACCGACTCCAGGGGGGCCAGCAGGGACTGGATGTGGCTGTAGGTTTCGGGATTGCTGCGGGCAGCATGGGCCAAGAGGGTAAGCTGCTCCTTGGCCGCTACCAGGTTCCCTAACTTAAGATCCACCAGAGCCAATTGGTAGCGTGCCTTAAAGCTAGTGGGATCCACTTCTACGGCACGTTGGAAGGCAGCTCGCGCCTCTGGGAGGTTGCCCTGGCGGGCGTAGATCAGGCCAAGGTTAAAAGGCACGTCGGGATCCCGCTCGCTGGGGAGAACTTTGGTTTTGTCTTCCAGCTCAAGGGCGGCCCGGTAGGCGTTGATGGCTAGGGTGTGAAAGCCCATCTGCAGGTAGCGGGCTGCATCTTCCTTGAGTTGGGCCACTGTCGGCTCCCCGGTGAGCAGATTCATAGGCGGCTGGGCAGAGGCAGGCAGTCCTAGCGCCAAACTCAGCAGGCATCCCACCACACGCAGGCCCAAGGGAGCAGTCCGTCCACCGGTTTGTTGCTTATTCATCCCCATGATCGGTTTCCTCCAGCCACCTCAACACCACTTCGTTCCACCCCTCAGGACCGGGGAGCCGGGCCAGTTGCCACTGGGTCTGAACCTCTGGCCCGCCGAGGCGAACGGCCTCCTTCCAGAGGCTATCCGCAATTGGGCTGGGAAGCACTACTTTCCGCTCCACCCACCGCAAAAAAGCCAAATCTGGGGGGGAGCAGCCGATGCCCAAGGCCCTGACAGGGCCCAAATGCCGCTGGTAGCAATCCAGGAGCAGCCGCACCGCCTGTTCTCCCGGTAGGGAACTGGGCTCTGAGGTTAAGGTTGTCCGCCTCCAGCCGGTCAAATACCACCGCGAGGGGTCGGAGAAGTGGAGCTGGTGCAGCCGTAACAAGTGCTGGGTGAGGGTGGCCTCTTGTTGGGCAAGGGCTTCTCGCAGCCTTGCTGGATCCCCGGAATAGCTGAAAATCTCGCTATATTCCCGCTTTTGCACCCGTTCTGCTTCCTCCAAAGGGATCCCAGTGGCGGCAGCTAGCTCCGAGGCTGTCCAATCCCCGAACCCGATGAGATCCAAGTGGTAATCTTGGCGCACCTGTTGCAAAATGTGGCGCAAGCAGGGGTAGGGCAATCCCAGGGCACACACGTAGTAGGGAGGGCGGTGTTGCCAGCGCTCGTCCAAAATGCCTGCGGGAAAGTAATGTTCGGGAACGTAAATAGCGGAGCCGTCCTCGCAGATGAAGGGATGCTCCAGGCGCAGTTGTCGACACAGATGTTCCAGTTGGGCGCGGGTACGCAGGCTGTAGAGCACTAAGGGAATGGAGCGGCGCTCCAAAGCCGCCAAAGCTTGTCGGGCAGCGCCATAGCTGTTGGACTGGGGATCTAAGAGGCTGCCATCCAAACTGCTGAGGACAAGTCGCATAAGCCCAGGAAAGGAAAAGGCGCTGGCAGCAGTCAATTAGCCAGATCAAACGGCCTCTAGCCCGAGGAGCGCAAGCCGGATCCCTGAGGCGGGCTTGGGGCTCAAGCGGCCAGCATTCCCATCATCCAACAGCCTTGACAGAAGTGAAGAGGTTTAATTCAACGTGCCCTTCTTGGCCACCTTCTGGAGGAGTGAAGCACCCAGAGCGGCATTGGGGCAATTGATGCCAAATGTTACACTCTGCTGCCGTGCCCAGCCGATACTAGCGGCAGAGCAAGCCTCTTGACTCGCGATTCCTTTGAGGGATCAGGTGCCGAAAGCGCGATCCCCAGCATCCCCCAGCCCGGGCAGGATAAACCCCCGGTCATTTAGCCGCTCGTCGATCATGGCGCAGAAAATTTGCACCATCGGGTAATGGGATCCCAGCCGCTGCAGCCCCGGCGGAGCAGCCAAGACGCTCACAATTCTCACTAAGCTGGGATCCGCTCCCCGTTTTTTCAGCTCGTCCAAGATCCAGAGCAAGGTGCCGCCAGTAGCCAACATCGGCTCAGGGATGAGAATGCGCATCTGCTCCGGGATCCGCTCCGGCAGGCGATTGAGGTAACAACTCACCTGCAGCGTCTTTTCGTCCCGCACCAGGCCCACATGAAAAATCCGTGCCTGGGGCAAGAGGGACTGACAGCCTTCCAGCAGGGCCAGCCCAGCCCGCAAAATAGGCACGATGGCCAGCGGCGTGTTGGGGGCGATAACTTCTGCTGCAGCAGGTTCCAGAGGAGTTTGCACCTGCACCGCCTGAGTTGGGATCCAATCCCGCATCGCCTCGTAGGTCAGCCAGCGGCCCAGCTCCGATAGAGCACTGCGAAACAAGGGCGTGGGGGTTTCCACGTCGCGAGCCACAGCTAACCAGTGCTTAATGAGCGGGTGAGAGGGGACATAGACTCGAAGCTGCTGACTTGCCACAGAAAGATGCCTCAATCTGGGCGGTAGCATAGCGGGTTGCTTTGGCAGAAAGCAAGCACTTCCCTCGAGGTAATGGGTACCCCTTCAGAATTGGTTGACCTGCCCCCTGCCTTAAAGGGTAGGGATTCCTAGTTTTGGGTTCTACGAGCGCACTTAGCTAGCCAGTGGCTAGTCCCTAATTCACCATGCCGGCAGTGAGGCATCTCTCCCCAAGCGTAGGCGCTCCGCGCTGCTGAAGCGAACGCCCGATTGGTTCAGGATGCGTTGCCATGCTTTGCCGTTACAGCACAGGGCAAAGCTGGAGCTGGGTCTGCGGATCCGGTAGATCTGGATCACGAGATTTTTTCTGAGGATCGCCCATGTCTGCCGTCCGGTTTCAGCCGTTGCGGGTGGCCTTCACCTGTGCGGATCCCAGCCAAGCGCAAATGCCTGTTGCCGAGTTGCTGGCGGCTCTGCCGGCCTCGCCGCTTCTAGCCTACACCGACCCAGAAGCAGCGGACTTGCGGGTAGAGATGCTGCCAGATGCCATCTACCACTTCTACCGACGGGAGGAAGAGGTGGCGCTGGCAGCCTTTCGGATCCCGGTAAAAAAGCCACAGGCTCTGCCCCGCAAGCTGGTGCGGCTGCTGGAACATGTGGCCGCCTTCGACAACCTCCTCAACCTGCAACCTGCCAGCGATGCTCTGAGCAGTGTTCTGGAAGTAGAGTTTCTGCAACTGGAAACGCCGGCCAGTGGCTCTAGCCCTGCTGAAGTTAGCCCTTTGCCGCGGGATCCCCAAGGCCAGGTGCAAATTCAAGCAGGCCGCAACCTCGCCATCGCCCTGCGCAACAGGGCCCTTACGCCGGTGCACGTCTATGTAACAGTCTTTGACGAACGGCAGTGCAGCGTCGGTTTAGTCTATCCCTACCAGCCGGACTCTCCTGCCCGCCTGCGCCCCAGCGAAAGCGTATTAGTTGGCTCTGGCCCTCGCTATCTGCTCCAGATGCAACTGCCCGAAGACACAGAAACGGCGGTGGATCGCTTCAAAATCTGGGTCACCAGTACCGGCATGCAGCCGGGCATTATGGCAATGCCCCCTCTAGGACAAAGGCTGGAGCCCCCCTCTGACGATCCCTATGGCTCCGGATCCCGTCTGGATAGAGAAGTCAGGCTGGCCATTCTGGGCAAGGCGGGCAGCACGCCCATGCCAGCTTTTGCGGAGGATCCCTGGTGGTGTATGGAACAAGCTGTCAAAATTGTGGCTTAAGCTAATGCTCTTGGGTGCCTTTCAGACTTCTCGAAGGTGACTTTTTAAGATCCTCTCAAATGTAGCCTCAACCTCATCAACACTGATGACCGACAAATGATAGAGAGAGGATAGACGGGTTTTTGCATCTTGACTAACGTCGGTCAAAACCATGATGGCTTGGTTTCTCTGAAGACCAAGGAGGTCAGAAGCAATCTTGGAGTACTTTTGTACTTTATCTTGGTACTCACCTGTCGTCGACTCTACCCAGTAAAATTGATCATTAAAGCGGAAGAGAAGATCCATCTCAAAATAATCTTTGTCTAGCAAAGTAACTTCGGCATTTGCTACGCAAGCAAAATCAATCTTCCCAGTTTGCCTTTTAGCAAGGCAACTCAACCTATTCCTAACGTATCTCTCCAGCCAGTTTCCTGAGAGAAAATTCTGTGCTTCTGGAGATCTGCTGGCTCTTGCTTCCAGACGCTTAGACGCTTTATAGTATCTATACTCTTCCAAAAATTCAATCTGGCGTAGCTCTGTGGCAACCTGGCAAGTTGTGCCAATTACTTGTTTAGGTTCGTCTCTAAGGTTTATTGAGAAAGAGTCTCCGCTGTTCATATTTGACTTAATCATTCCATAGAATCTTTTGATCAAAGAGTACTTACGACCCATAAGGTCAGCTATTCGATCTAGCTTCTCCTCTTTTTTCTCCATATCTATGCTTCTCTTATATATTCTTTTGATCTTTATTTTTTTCGAGTTTAAGAAAGATTTTATCTTCATGTCAACTTCTTGCATGTTAGAAGCAGCTACTTTTTCCTTATCTCTCGGTACATCGTCTGGTAGACTATTCTTTATTGTTTTATGGATGGCAGCCTGCTCTTTTTGAGAGTTTTGATCTGTAGCTTGGGATATCTCTAATCTGGAAGATTTTTTAAGAGCAACCTGTAGTTGCTGATAGATACCTCTAGCTTCTTTCACTAAGTTTTCTAGGATAGCTTGCCGACTGTTGAGCTGCTCACTATGTTCAGCTAGCTTTACAGATATAGCCTGCGTAAGATCCTTACCCCAAACCTGCAGACCTTCTCCTAACTTGATTAAGGTTTTGTCGAGTTCTTGGCCCAGCCATGAAGATATCTCTCTAATGACCTCTCGCTGCCAGGCCTCTGGTCTAGGATTGGCCTTGTAACGGCGGGCAACGTAAACACCCAATGAGAAACCAACAGCCACTCCAATTAACAAAGCCAAAACGAGGTCCATCAGATTGGCTCCTTGCCCCTATTGTTACTTTTTGTCTAGGTTAACTAGGTTACCCGCCTGTTTCAAGATTCTCAGGCAAGAAGAGGCGTATCTTGTCCCGAAGAGCCGAGCAGGGATCCCAACCAGCTTTGTTGGAGCGCTTTCTGGGCGGGAGTGAGTTCTGGCAGGGCTTCGAGGGTGTACACATCCGGGCGAGGTGGATCTAAGGGGATCCAGAAGTGCTTCAACTGATCGCCCTGAAAGACGCTCAGGCAGATGGCCTGGTGGGGCTGGTAGGCCGCCAAGCGTTCTGGCAAGTTGGCAGCGCTTACCCGGAAGCCATCCAAGGCCACCAACTCATCGCCAGCCCAGATGCCGGCTTTTTGAGCGGGGGATCCCATCTCGACGGCGCTGATGCGATTGCCTTCGCCGTTGAAGTTGAGGCCCAGGTAGGGGGGAGGGTTGGGTCGGCTGAAGTGAACCTTGAGGGTGAGGCCAAAGGGGTGGAGGTAGGCGTTGTAGTCTAGCTCTTCCGTGCCGTCCACATAGGCGGCGAAAAAGGGGCTGAGATCGGCGCCGGCTGCCCGCTCAAACGCCTCTTGCAAGTCTTGGTTGCTGTAGCCTTTCTCTGTCCGACCAAAGCGCTGCCACAGATCCCGCAGGGCCGTGTCCAGGGATCCCTGCCCCCCTGAGAGGTGGCGAATGTGCAGATCTAGCAGCCAGCAGACCAAAGCGCCCTTTAGGTAATAGGAAACCTGGCTGTTGAGGCTATTTTCGTGGGGACGGTAGAGCTTGATCCAGGCGTCGAAACTGGATTCTCGCAGCGATTGTACGGCTCGACCTGGAGTGCGCTGCAGCCGGCCAATTTGCTCGGCCAGGATCTTTAAAAAATCTTCGGCGCTGAGGATCCCTGCCCGCAGCAAGATGACATTTTCGTAGTAGCTGGTTGCCCCCTCGCAAAACCACAGACAGTCCACGTAGTTTTCTTGGTTGTAGTTAATTTTCTCCAAAGCCAGAGGGCGCAGCCGCTTGACGTTCCAAGCATGGAAAAGCTCATGGGCCAGCAGCGCCAAAAAGCGGCGGTAGGAGTGGGGCTGATGCAGCTCCAGTCCAGAATAATTGAGGGTGGCACTGTACTTGTGCTCCAGGCCGCCAAATCCCCCGGCTGACAAATGCACAATAAACCAGTAGCGGTCGTAGGGCAGCTCGCCAAAAAACGCCGCCGTGGCCCGGACAATTTTCTCGGCATCGGCCACCGCTTGCTCCAAATTTAGGGTGCCCGCTCCCCAGACCACGAAGTAGTGAGGGATCCCTTCCACCGCAAACGACCGCAACTGGTGCAGGCCCACCTCCACCGGGCTATCCACCAGCTCGTCGTAGTCTGCCGCCACAAAAGACTGGCCGGAAGCAGCATCCTCAGAAGAAGACCTCAAAGGTCGCAAACTGGTGGCGACGTGCCAGTCGGGTTTGGGAGGGATTATCGTCAAGGTGTAGGGCTCCCGCTCGCGACCGGGCACGTAGAGAAAGAGCGCCGCCCCGTTGAAGTAGGCGTGGGTGAGATCCAAATGGTTGGTGCGCACCGTCAGCTCGTAGGCGTAGACCCGATAGCGGATCGCGACAGCCGAACAGCGGGGCGGCTCGATCTCCCAAGTGTGCTTATCTACCTTCCGCCAGGCCAAAGGGATCCCTTGCTCCGTTGCTGCCTGAAACTCTTGCACATGGCGGGCATATTCCCGCACCAGGTAGGATCCCGGCGTCCACACCGGCAGCCGCAGTTGCAGAGGTACTTCTGGATCCACCTCTTGGATCTGTAGTTCCACCTCCAAAAGGTGATTGGCCGGCTCCGGCATCCGCACCGTGAAATGCTGACGGCTTAGCTGAGAAGGGGCGGCAACCCCACCCTGCGCGATCCCCATATAACTTTCCTCGCACCTCCCGCCTGCACCGTCCCAAAACAGTGCGCTAGAGGCATATCTTGGACAGGAGACAAGACTTCAAAGATGTAGCTCCTGCTACAAAGATATCCAAGCAGAGTCTTTTAGCTTAGGATAATCTTGCCGCCGAGGTCATTTTTGAGTCAAGGGTGGCTTGGGTCAATAGCGGGCAGCTCAACCCCGGCACTCCTGGCTGATCTTGTTGGGTTGATTCTAAGGGATAAACTGACCTTAAAAGGTTGAAGAATATGGCAGTGGCCATTGCAGAAAAATCTCTGGTTGCAGCCTTCAAACAGTTGGGAGGGCCTCACCATCCTCCGGTTATCGAAACGTTTGAGCGCGGTAAGACCATCTTCTTTCCTGGGGATCCGGCGGAGCGGGTTTACTTTTTGGTGAAAGGAGCTGTCAAGCTCTCGCGGGTCTACGAAATGGGGGAAGAAATTACCGTCGCTCTCCTGCGGGAAAACAGCATCTTTGGGGTGCTCTCCTTCATCACGGGGCAGCGCTCCGACCGCTTCTATCACGCGGTGGCCTTTACCCGCGTCGAGCTGCTCTCTCTGCCCATCGAACAGGTGGAAAAATCCTTGCGGGAGAACGCTGAGCTCTCCATGTTGCTCCTCAAGAGCCTGTCTTCCCGCATCTTGCAGACGGAGATGATGATCGAGACGCTGGCCCACCGCGACATGGGATCCCGTCTGGTCAGCTTTCTACTGATCCTCTGCCGCGACTTCGGGGTGCCCGGCCCCAATGGAGTCACCATCGATCTCAAGCTATCCCACCAGGCCATTGCGGAAGCGATCGGCTCCACTCGCGTCACCATCACTCGTCTGTTGGGGGAGCTGCGCAAGAAGAACTACATTTCCATCCACAAGAAAAAGATCACCGTCCACGACCCAATGCAGCTTGGCCATCGCTTTGCCTAGGGGGAGAAGCTGCCCCTAGGGCCGTTTCCAGGAATTTACCAGTCGGGACAATCCCTCCCTCTGGGAGAGGAGTAGCCGTGCCACCAGGGCAGGGCAGCGACGAGGGAACCTCCCCTCAACCACCAGGGGCTGAGAGCGATCCTTGGGGGGAGGCTTGCTGCTGGGCCAGAGCAGCCAAGATCTTTTCCCCCATTTCCCGACAGCCGACGAGGGTCATCCCCTCAGAGTAGATGTCGGCAGTGCGGTAGCCCTGGGCCAAAACCGCCTCGACGGCCTGTTCGATGCGGTCGGCAGCCTGGGGCTGATCCAAGGAGTAGCGCAGCAGCATTGCCCCGGAGAGCACCTGGGCAATGGGGTTGGCCTTGTCTTGTCCGGCAATATCCGGGGCTGACCCGTGTACGGGTTCGTACACCCCAGGGCCAGAGGATCCCAAAGAGGCAGAGGGCAACATGCCGATGGACCCGGTCAGCATCGCCGCCTCGTCGGAGAGGATATCCCCGAAGAGGTTCTCCGTGAGAATGACGTCAAACTGCTTGGGCCAGCGCACCAACTGCATGGCAGCATTATCGACGTACAGGTGGGACAGCTCCACGTCGGGGTACTCAGCCGCAATGGCGGTAACCCGCTCCCGCCACAGTTGTGACACTTCCAGGACATTGGCTTTATCCACCGAGCAGAGCTTGCGCCGGCGTTTGCGGGCCAGTTCAAAAGCCACACGGGCAATGCGATCCACCTCCGCCTCGCTGTAGGCCATGGTGTTCACACCCCGCCGGGATCCCTTGGCATCTGTGAAGATCCCTTTGGGTTGGCCGAAGTAGATGCCGCCGGTGAGCTCCCGCACCACCACCAGGTCGATCCCGGCAACCACCTCCGGCTTGAGGGAAGAGGCCTGCACCAGTTGCGGAAAGATCTTCACCGGGCGCAAGTTGGCAAACAGCCCCAGGCCCGCCCGCAAGCCCAACAAAGCCCGCTCAGGGCGCTTCTCCCGCGGCAGGGTGTCGTACTTAAAGTCGCCAACTGCCGCCAAGTAAACAGCATCGCTCTCCTGGGCCATTTTCAAGGTCTCTGGCGGCAAGGGATCCCCCGTGGCTTCGTAGGCGGCCCCGCCAATCAAGCCCTCCTGCCACTGGAGGGAAAACCCCACCTGAGCGGCAACCGCATCCAAAACCGCCCGCCCCACCTGCATGATTTCAGGACCGATCCCATCTCCGGCTAGGGCTGTAATCCGATAGGTTCGGACAGCAGAGGAAGGAACGCTCATGGGCGGTCACAGCAAAAGAATGCGTAGCGATATTACCATCCCTTGGCCCCCAGGTTTGCCGAAAAGTCCCCCACGTCCAAAAAAAGTGCAGCCCGGCCACCGGCCTGCTGCACTCAGAGTTATCAAGCCGATATTCTGCCCTCTAGAACAGGCCCAGGGTGACCCACTTATCCAGAGGCAAGGTGGCGCCAATGCCCAAATAGAGGGTGACCAAGGTGCCGATCAAAAACACCGTCGTCGCCACGGGGCGGCGCAGCGGATTCTGAAACTTGTTGACGTTTTCGATGAAAGGCACAAACAGAAGGCCGACCGGAATGGCCGACATCAGGGCAATGCCCAAGAGCTTGTTGGGAGCAATGCGCAAAATGTGAAACGCGGGGTAGAGATACCACTCCGGCAGAATTTCCAGCGGCGTGGCAAAAGGATCCGCCGGCTCGCCGACACCCGCCGGATCCATGACCGCCAGGCCGACAATCACCCCAATAGTGCCCAGGATCACCACCGGGAACATAAAGAGCAAATCGTTGGGCCAAGCGGGCTCCCCGTAGGTCATGTGGCCCATGTTCTTCTTCAGCTTGGCCAAAACTTTGGGATTGTCTAGGTCAACTTTGCGGGTAATCGCCTCGGTTGCTATCACTTGCTTTGAGACCGGCATAGCCATTCTCCTTGTCTAGGGCAAAAGTTCTGAAAAGATGCATCCAGGGTGCCCGGCTCACAAGAACCGGTTTGGGATCACAAAGGCCCGGAGATGCCCTGGCGGCGGATCATCAGAAAGTGCATCGTCATGAAGACCGCCGTCAGCCAAGGCAACACAAAGGTGTGCAGGCTGTAGAAACGGGTGAGGGTGGCTTGGCCAACTGCCTCGCCGCCGCGGATAAGCTGGACCAGGGCATCCCCCACCACCGGAATGGCACTGGGCACCCCGGAGACGATCTTGACTGCCCAATAGCCCACCTGATCCCAAGGCAGGGAGTAACCGGTAACCCCAAAGGAAACCGTCAGTACCGCCAAGATCACGCCGGTTACCCAGGTCAGCTCGCGCGGCTTCTTGAACCCCCCCGTCAGGTAAACCCGGAAGGTGTGTAGAATCATCATCAACACCATCATGGAAGCACTCCAGCGGTGGATGGAGCGCAGCAGCCAGCCGAAGTTGACCTGGGTCATGATGTAGTTGACCGATTCAAAAGCCTCGGCCACCGTTGGACGGTAGTAAAAAGTCATGGCAAAGCCGGTGGCAAACTGAATGAGGAAGCACACCAGCGTGATGCCGCCGAGGCAGTAGAAGATGTTAACGTGGGGCGGAATGAATTTCCCGGTTGCGTCATCGACGAAAGGCGTGATCTCCAGCCGCTCGTCTAGCCAGTCGTAAACTTTGCTCATGATGCCTGCAATTTTTAGAGTTGGATATCCAGGGCGGGGCGGGCCCACTCCCTATAGCACTGTAACACAATTCGTTAACACGATCATGAAGTCGGGCTCAGCTTTGAGACAGGGATCCCTACACCAACAGCCCAAACGCCTGCTGATGTCTCATCTTGTTCACGTTTCTTAGTATTTCTTAGCTTCTTCTTCAGTTTGGGATCCGATGATTGCGCAGAAGCCGAGATCTGGGGGAAGCAGTTGCAGAGGGTTGGGGATCGGATGGGGGTTACGCCAGGCTGTCCGAGTTTTGTTGCTAGGGTGCCTGCTCTGGGCGAGTTTGGGCATTGGCGCCTGTCAGGTGCAGGCCAGCCGCTGGGGGGAAGAGCAGCAACTGCTGGCGCAGGCGTGGGCCTATGTGGATCGGGCCTACGTGGATCCGGGTTTCAACGGACAGAACTGGTGGCAGGTGCGCCAGCGCTTTCTCTCTCGGCCCCTGAAGGATCGGCAAGAGACCTACCGGGCCATCGAGGAGATGCTGGCAACTCTGGGGGATCCCTACACCCGCTTTTTGGACAGGGAGCACTACCTCAGCCTGCAGACTTCCACTGCTGGCGAGTTGAGCGGCGTCGGCCTCCAGATTGCCATCGACGGGCAGGGGGCAGTACGGGTCATCGCCCCAATGGAGGGGACTCCTGCCGAGCAGGCCGGGATCCAACCTCAAGATGAGATCCTGGCGGTGGATCAGGTGCCAGTGGCAGGGCTGAGCTTGGATGAGGTGGCAGAACGCATGCGCGGCCCCAGCGGCACAACCGTTAGCCTACGGCTAAGGCGGCAGGAGCGCATCTGGGAGGTGGAGCTGGTGCGGCAGTCCATCCTGATCAACCCGGTGCGCACCGGTTTTTTCAAGCTGCCCCAGGGGGAGGTAGCCTACATCCGCCTCAGCCAGTTTAACGGCAATGCCGCCGCTCAAGTGCGTCAGGCCATCCAGGCCGCAGAAGCGCGAGGAGTGCGGGGCTACATCCTCGATCTGCGCAACAACCCCGGAGGGTTACTGCAGGCGGCCATTGAGATTGCTCGCTTTTGGATCCCCAAAGGCGACATCGTGCGAGTGACGGATCGCTACGGCATTCAGGACGGCATTCCCGCCACCGGCGAAGTCCTCACGGCAGCCCCCTTGGTCGTCTTAGTGAACCAGGGCAGTGCCAGCGCCAGCGAAGTCTTGGCGGGGGCGTTGCAGGACAGCGGACGGGCGCAACTGGTGGGAACGCGCACCTTCGGCAAGGGGCTGATCCAATCCCTGCTGGAGCTGGCGGACGGCTCGGGGCTGGCCGTGACCACTGCCAAATACCTCACCCCCAACGGCCACGACATTCATCGCCAAGGGATCCAGCCCGATGTGGAGGTGGCCGCGGGCCCTGTTCCCCTGACGGCAGAAAGCCTGGGCGGCCCTGAGGATGGGCAGTTGCAGCGGGCTTTGGAAGTGTTGGGGGCGACTTTGTCGGTGGCCCAGGGGATCCCAGCGGCAGCTAACACCTGAGGGGGAGAAGGGGAGTGCCTGTTTGTCTGCGATTCGTTTTAGGATCGGGTTTAGCCGTCCACTTGGCCCTGCTCTCGATCCCTCTGGCATGAATGCCCTGCAAAAATTTCACCACTTCTTCAACTGCTGCATTGGCGCCTGGCACACCGAGCGCACCTACCACTATTTGGATCGAGGGGAGGTGGAGCGTTCGCGCACCGACTTCACCATTCGCACCCTCACCCCTGAGCTCAAGGAGAAGGTCCTGGCCGACAACAACTACCCCAACCACGGTGTGGACGGGTTTTTGGGCTTCCACCTGGCGTTTGAGACGGTTTCCGAAAAAGGGGAGGAGGCTGGGCAAGAGCTAAACATGCTCTTCGTGCCCCGGCGAGAAGGGCCCCGTGGGCTGGAGGGCGACTACTTGCGGGATCGGGCCTATGAGGAAGACCGCCCCATAGTGGCCAGCTTCCGCTTCGATCCCGGATCCCTGCAACTGGTGATGACCACCACCTACACCCGCGTCGTTGCTGTGGATACCATCACCTTGCTTAACCCACGCCTGCGCCTGCGCCAGATCCTCACCTACCAACGACCCCCTCACGGTCAGCCCTTGGAGGAGCTGCTGCTGGTGGGGTTTGGGGTAGAACAAAAGCTTACCTAGGGGGGTTTATCGGTGGATCCGGAGTTGATCCCTCCCGAAGACTTGCGCCTGCCCCAGCATCTGGCCCGGATTGAGGCCAGCTTTGAGCGGGGACAATACCGTCGGGTTCTGGAACAGGTGAAACAGGCCCAAAGCCGCTACCCGCAAGCGGGCAAGCTGCGGCTCTGGCAGGCCCTGGCCGAGGAGGCCCTTGGAGAGACCCAGGAGGCGATCCGCTTGGCGCAAACCTTGCTGGGCAACCCGGATCCGGAAGTGGCTCAACAGGCCCGCTACGTGTTGGGCATCTGGCAGGCTCCGCGTCTGCGGCGACCAGCAGAGTGGTTGCTCGAAATCCCAGATCTCAGCCATCTGGAAGAGGCCGAGCCAGGGGAACGCCGTCTGGTCTATGAGCGCCCCCGCCGCCCAGCTTCCCTGCCAAAAGTCGCCGATCCCATCCGCCGCGAGGCTGCTCCCCCCTTGAATACCCAACGGCTGACGTGGGTGTTGATCGGGATCCTTTTCGCCCTGCTAGCGGTGATGGCCTGGCTGCCCTAGCCCAGCCCTGGGTCGGCGCAGAGACAGGCTGCCTGACCCAAAAGCAGCAACAGCCGCCCTCGTCGCCCCCGAGTTGAAGAGAGATACTGGGAATAGGGATGGCTGTAACCCTTGGCTGCAGATGCTGGGCGAGCGTCCCAGTTGGATCCCGGGCAACAGTAGGTAACCAGCGGAGGTTGAGAGTGGCTACACAGACATTGGTCATCGATGCAGTAGAGCAGTTGGGCTTGCGGGTCACTCTGGGAGATATTGCCTCCAGCACAGGCCTGGCCCTAGAGGAGGCCAAACAGGAGTTGCTGAAGTTAGCCCAAAAGGCTGGGGGGCATCTCCAGGTTTCGCGGCAGGGGGAGATTGCCTACGTTTTCCCGCCCGACTTTCGCGACATTCTCAAGCGCAGGGAGCAGCAGGATCGGCTGGCAGCCTTGCGACGCAAGCTGTGGGGCGGCTTTCTCTACGGGCTGCGCATCTCCTTCGGCATCCTGTTGGTGGTGTCGATTATCCTCATCACCCTGGCGTTGATAGCTCTGCAGATGGCCAGCAGTCGTGAAGAGGGCAGCGGCAGTCGCAGTCGCTCGCGCGAGGTGGGGTTCTTCTACTTCCCCAACCTTTGGGTGGGCAACCCCTTCTGGAGTCCCTACCCCTACTACGGGGGCTATTCCGGTCGGGCGCAGCCCCGCCGGGAAAAATCGGAGATGAACTTTTTGGAGGCGGTGTACAGCTTCCTGTTTGGGGACGGGGATCCCAACGCCAACCTGGAAGAGGAGCGCTATGCCTTGATCGGCCAAGTGATCCGCGCCAACGGGGGGGTGATCGCCGCCGAGCAGGTGCTGCCCTACCTGGATGTGGAGCCGGGATCCCCGGCCCTAGAATACGAAGACTATATGCTGCCCATTCTGCTCAAGTTCGACGGCCAGCCGGAGGTAAGCGAGGACGGCGATATCGTCTATCGCTTCCCAGAGCTACAGGTGGCCGCCTCAGAGCGCCGCTCCAAGAAGATCCCGGAGGTGTTGCAAGAAAAACCCTGGGTGTTTAGCCGCGCCACCCCTGAGCAACTGACCCTAGCTGCTGGCTTGGGTGTGCTCAATTTCCTCTTGGCGGCCATTCTCTACGGGGCGCGGGAGGAGGTGGCAGCCGCCGCTGGCAGCAACGCCTTTTTGGCGTTTATCTACCCGCTGATTGGATTCCTCTTTCTCTACGGCACGCTGTTTTTGGCAGTGCCTGCAGTGCGGTGGCTGACGTTGCAGTTCCGCAACCAGGGGGTGGAGCGCCGCAATCGCATCCGGCGGTTCTGGCAAGAGCGGCTGAAGCGTCCCTCCGAGGCGCTGCTGCGCAAGCTCGACTTTGCCCGCCGCTTCCGCCGCCAAGAAGTGGTGCGGGAGTCGGACACCATCTACTCTACGGAGCGGGATCTGATCGAGCAGCGGGACTACCGGCTGGACGAGCCGGCCTTTCGCCAGCTTTTGCAGCAGGAGCAACCCCTGGAAAGCAAGTCGGAAGAGGTGCCCCGGCCTCGTCTCTAGCGAGGGGTTGAGGCCTGCCCAAGGGTCTTATCGAGCCATGGCCAATGCCAGTAGCGCGCAAGGCAAGCAACAGGATGGGAGGCAGGGGGGCCTGGTCCGCCTGGGGATCGACGTGGGAGGCACCTTCACGGATCTGGTGCTCCTCCAGGAAGGCCAGATCCGGACAGCCAAGGTGCTCTCCACCCCCAGCCCAGAAGCGGGGGTCTTTGCCGCCCTGGACAAGCTGGGCCCAGTTGAGGTGGACGTGTTCTGCCACGGCATGACGGTGGCCACCAACGCCCTCTTGGAGCGCAAGGGATCCCCCACCCTGTTTCTGACCACGGCGGGCTTCCGGGATGTGCTGGCCATTGGTCGCCAAAACCGCCCTTCCCTTTACGACCTCACCCAGCCCAAGCCAGAGCCGGTGGTGCCCCGCCACCACTGCCTGGAGGTGAAGGAGCGCTGCAGCGCCGGCGGCGTGGTCGAGCCGCTGACGGAAGAGGAAATCCAGCGCGTCCTCCGGGAAGTGGGCGAGCGGGTAGAGCGGGATGGGATCCGTGCCGTGGGGGTGGGATTCTTGTTTTCTTTCCTCTACCCGGAGCACGAGCAGCGCCTGGGGGCGGCCCTGAGAGAGGCTTTCCCCGACTTGCATGTTTCCCTCTCCTGCGAAGTGGCGCCGGAGTTTCGGGAATACGAGCGCTTTAGCACCACGGCCATTGATGCCTACCTCAGCCCGGTGCTGGCGGGCTACCTGCACCGCTTGGCGCAGGGCTGCCGGCAGCGAGGGATCCCCGAACCCCTGATCATGCAATCCTCCGGCGGCGTCACTTCCATTGCCCAGGCAGCGGCTCATGCCTCGGTGGCGCTGCTTTCGGGGCCAGCGGGCGGCGTTTACGGGGCGGCCTACCTGGGCTGGCTGAGCGGCTATTCCCATCTGCTCAGCTTCGATATGGGGGGAACCAGTACCGATGTGGCCCTCATTCAAGACGGCCTCCCTCAGGTTACCCCGTCAGCGGTGGTGTGCGGCCTGCCGGTGCAACAGCCCCAGATCGACATCCATACCGTCAGCGCCGGGGGCGGATCCCTGGCCTCGCTGTTGCCGGGCGGGGGGCTGCAGGTGGGGCCGGAGAGTGCCGGCTCCAACCCTGGGCCGGCCTGCTATGGGCGGGGAGGAACGGCTCCCACGGTAACCGACGCCAACCTCTGGCTGGGCTACTTGCCGGATGGGGGCTGGCTGGGGGACGCTGTTTGCCTACGGCGGGACTTGGCCGGCCAGGCCCTCAGAACGCTGGCGGAGCCCTTGGGTTTGACTTTGGAGGAGACGGCTGTTGGCATTCGCACCCTGGCCAATGTGGCCATGGCGCGGGCTTTGCGGGTCATCAGCGTGGAGCGGGGCTTGGATCCTGCCGATTTTGCCCTGTTGGCCTTTGGCGGAGCCGGGCCCATGCACGCCTGTGCCCTGGCGGAAGAGCTGGGGATCCGCCGCGTCCTCGTCCCAGCCTTTGCCGGTGTCCTCTCGGCTCTGGGTATGGCTTTGGCCGATCTGCGGCGGGACTACCGGCGGGCCATCCTGCAGCCGCTGCAACAGTTGGAGGGGGAAGGGGGAGGATCCCTTTTGGCCCAGTGGGCGGCGCCCCTCATCCGCCAGGCGCAAGCCGACCTGCAGGAGCCGGGGCTCTCCTTCAGCCTCGACCTGCGCTACCGCGGCCAGTCTTTTGAGCTGGAGATCCCGGCCCAGTTGTCGGATCCGGTTTCTCTCTTGGAGCAGCGGTTTCACCAGGCCCACCGCCAGCGCTACGGCTGGCAGGATCCCGACCAAGAGGTGGAGGTGATCCAGCTGCGTCTGCGGGCGGTACAAGCTTTGCCCCCTGTGCCTTTAAAGGCGCCGCCCCCCCTGCCAGGGGATCCCTTCAAGGGGGAGCGCCAGGCCTGGACGGGCGGCCGGATGCGACCGGTCCCAGTCTACGATCGGCGGCGCATGGGGGTGGGGTTTCAACTGGGCGGGCCAGCGATTGTGGAGATGCCGGAGGCTACCGTGGTGATCGAAGCCGGTTGGACGGGCAATATCGACGCCGTGGGAACCCTAATCCTGAGCTGCGGGTGATTCCGTTGCCAGGTGCGGCCCTCGGGAACCCTTCCTCAGCTTGGTTGCCAGCAGTTTTGCAAGGTTTTGAGGTTTTCTCTAAATTGGCAGGGCCCAGGTTATTGCGGCAGGGCGGACGATGGGACTCGAACCCACGAATGGAGGAACCACAATCCTCTGCCTTAACCGCTTGGCTACGCCCGCCAGGATCCTGGGGATCTAGCTTAGCATGGGACAAACAGAACAGAACCGCAAAGATTGAAGCGCCCCAACATGCTGCCCAGAACCGAACTACTGAAAGGAGCGGAGTATCGAGAAACCTTGGCGCGCATTCTGGATCTGGGGGAGCAAGCCCTCAAAACCTGGCAAGTGGTCTGGAGTGACTTTCTCTCCCCGGCAGAAGTAGCCGAGGTACAAAGCCGGTTGCACAACTTGGCCGAACTGCAGGTGATGGCCTGGGGAGGCTATGCCCAGGCAGAGCGGCAACGCCTAGCCCTGGCCCGCCCTGAGGTCAGCCTGGAGGTGGAAGGCGCAGAAGGGATCCCCTTGGCCGCCGTTCAAATCCAAGGAAACTTTCTTTTCGACCCGGCCACCCACCGCGACTTTTTGGGAGCCCTTTTGGCGACGGGAATTGCCCGCGAGAAGGTGGGAGACATCCTCGTGGTGGGCGAATTCGGGGCCCAGGCCATCGTTGTGCCGGAGCTGGTGGACTATCTCAGCCTCAACCTAACCCAGGTGCGCAGCGTGCCCGTCAAGGTCAGCCGGATCCCTCTCAGCCAGTTGAAGGTTCAACCGCCGCGGGTGAAGTCCATCACCAGCGTGGAAGCCTCTTTGCGCCTGGATGCAGTGGCCTCGGCAGGATTTGGCCTGTCTCGCAGCAAGATGGTGGAAGAGATCCAGCGGGGAGAGGTGCGGGTTAATTGGAAGCCGATTACCCAAGCCAGCTACACCGTCGGCCCCCAGGATTGGATTGCCATTCGCGGTCGCGGTCGGCTGCAAATTGAAGAGGTGGCCGAGACGAAAAAGGGCCGCTTTCGCATCCAGATGAAGCGGTATCTCTAGGTTTTTGGAGATCGGCTGCCCGCCTGAGCCGGGGCAAGATCGCGGCTCCTGGCAAATGTTAGGAAAAAGGGAAGAAGGCCCAAGGATAGAGCAAATACTCCAGGTAAAACAACTTCCAGATCAGTTGATAATAGGTGACAATCGCGTCGCGGCAACCCAGATCCAGGCGAACACCATAGCCCAAAAGGATCCCCAACCCCAGCCCATGTCCTAACAGCATCCAGGCGCCCCGGCCCATGAGGAGAAAATAGCTTCCCAAAGCGATAAAGGCTAGGTAACAAGCGGCCAAAATGCCGATGCAAAACTTTGAGATCCGCTCCTGGCCAAAGCGCAACGAAAAGGTGGCAATGGCAAACCGGCGATCCCCCTCCATGTCGGGAATATCCTTGAAAAGGGCGATCACCAGCCCAAAAATAGACATAAACCCTGTCAGAAAAACAATGGGAGCAGAAAGCTCGACTCCCCCCTGCATCAACTGCTGAAAATGGCTGTACAGGCCCAGATTGACGATCAACCCCCGCACACAATAGATACAAGCCGAGGCCGCCAGCGGAAACCGCTTCAACCGCAGGGGGGGCAGGGAGTAGGCCGTGCCGATCCCGTTGCTCAACAGCACCGTCAACAACAGGTACGGGATCCCTGTCAGGGCCAATAGGATGGATGCCACCCCGCAGGCGGCGACGATCCCCACCCCCTGTCGCCAACTCAGGGAGCCGGCGGCCAAGGGCAGATGGGGTTTGTTGATGCGGTCGATCTCGATATCCGTGAGCTGGTTGAGGCCGACAATGTAGACATTGGCCGCCAGACAAGCCACCCAAGCCACGCCCAACTGGGGAAGGACAGCTAGCAGGGCCGTTGGTTCAGCGGCCACGAACCCGGCCAGCAAGTAGAGGCCCAGTAGACTGGCACTGGTGCCGTAGACGGTGTGGGGCCGAGCAAAACGCCAAAGAACCTGCCAATTTGGGGTCATTCTAGCCAGCAGCGATACAGCTCATGGCCCGAAGCCCTCTCGCGGAGAGTGGCTAGGGATGGGGAGAGTCTTTAAGGAGGGCAGCCAGGGCCGACCAGCGGGGATCCACCGGCGGCGGCGCAGCCGCTTCCACCACAATGCCCGGGCAATCGGGGCGACAGGGCAACTGGTGGGGCATCTCCAAATGCAGGTGTTGGTACATCCAGTCTTCGATATCCAGCTCGCCGTTGGGCGGCAGGCTCTCCAGCAGATCCTCTTCGTCCCGCAATTCCAACTCCAGGGGCGGGGGTTCAGGACTGGGCTCCCGAATCAGGATGATCTCCTCAACCTGCAGATGCAGCCGGTGGTTAAACTGCTGCAGGCAGCGGTGACAGGTGAGGGTGACGATGGTGCGGGCCTCGGCGCTCACCTCCAGGAAATGCCCCCGGTGGCTGGCCTGCAGGGATCCCTCCACAGGGGTCAAGCTCTCAAAACCTGGGAAAAACTGCCTAAAGTGAACCTCTTGGGTTTGACCAGGCATCTGCCGCAGGTCGGATAGACGAATTGGCCTCAGCATGACATCCCCCTTTATACGTCTTGGGTAGCAGGGATCCCGGAATCGCCCCTATCGGCAAGAGAGCCGCACAGCCAGCGCCTCCAGGTCAGGGTCGAGAAGAGGCCCGCCGGATCACCAGGCGACGGTCAGGCTCCTTGCCACGGCTGAAAGTTTCCAGATCGGCGTAGGCAGGGTCTTTCAGGAGCGTGTGGATCTGCCGCCGCTCGGCAGCAGAGAGATCGGGAAACTCGTATTCCCGACCACTGGTTCTCACCTTTTCCACCGCGACAGCAACCAAGGCTTTGAGCTCCTGCAAACGGCGCTGACGATAGCCATCCAGATCCAGGATATAGGGCTGCTGTTGGTCTTCTGGCTGGTTGAGGTTGAGAAGGGTGTTGGCCAAATACTGCAACGCATCCAAAACCACCGGGGAGCGCTCTTCCTCGGGGCCGGCTTCTTTGGACGGCGGCAAGGGCGATGCAGGCGCTTTTGAGAGCAACATTTGCTTCTGAGCCGGCGTTAGAGAATCGGCCTCGATTTCGATTATCTCCCCCACCACTCGCACCACCGCCGGGATTCCCATCGCCGCCAGCACCTGCTGCAACCACTGCCTGGCCCGTTCTCGATGTTCGGCAGGAGAAAGCTTGCCCTGGGAAGGCGCAGCGGTTCCCTCAGACTTCTGATGCGATTTTTTGGCGGCGGATCTCTTCACAGATCCCGTAGAGGACTCAGGGCGGCTCATCCTGGGCAGCTTCCAATTCTGAAGAGGTATCAAGCACTCGACCTAAGCCCGCCCCAAGCCAAGCAGCAAGGACTTGCTAGGGCTCAAAGGGCAGGGATTCGCGCCCTCCCCCGGCTGCCTTTGGCTTGGCTGGTCGGTCAACCTCCTTGGCTTCCCCTGTGCTCGCCTGGGCAGCGCGACGGCGCTCCTCTTCCACCAACTGCTGCAAGTTCTCAGGCAACGGCTCCCGCGAGAGCAAGAAGGTTTGCACGGTTTGGAAGATGTTGGAGACAAGAATATAGAGCAAGACCCCAGCCGGCAAGGGGAAGAACAGGAACATCGCCGAGAACAGCACAGGGGTGATGCGGGCCATCGAGCTCTGGCTGGGATCCTCCTGGCCGGCGTTGGTCAGGGATTGGTTCAGGTAAATGGAGACACCGAAAAGGACGATCATGCCGATGATGTCCCAGTGAATGGTGCCATCCGGATCAAAGGCGCCGACGCGGCCTAACTTGTCAATAAACAGAAAGCCCGTGTCAGAGGCCAAGCCCGGGATCGCAACCTCCACCGTCACTTCCCCCGGCTGCAGGGCCAGCAAGGTGCCATCCGGCTGGATCTGGGCCCGCTCTTCTCCTTTGGTGATCTTCCAGGTGGGCCGCAACAGGGTGGGATCCCCGCCCGCCTCTGCCACCAACTGCTCAAAGGGCTTGCCCCCCGGCCCCTGCAGCCTAAACTGCACCTGCTCCCCTACGGCAATCTTGGTGCCCTTGGGCGCCACCAGCACCACCGGCTTGTGTACCGAGTCGGTGACGAAGATGTTCTTGCTGGGGCTGACGTAGGGGGTGGGCACCACCTCTGCCGCCACCTCTGCTGGCAGGATCTGCAGGTTGACATCGTAGGTAACCGCCGCAAAGGGGGATCCCCGCAGCGTGGCAAACAGAGCAAACAGCACCGGCATTTGAATCAAGAGCGGCAGACAACCCCCCAGCGGGTTGACCCCCAGCTCGCTGTACAGTTTGGCCTGGGCCTCGCGCAGCTTTTGCGGGTCATCCCGGTACTTTTCCTGGATCTCTCGCATCCGCCGCTGCATCAGGGGGTTGATCACCTTCATGCGCCGCATGTTGCGGATGGATCCGACGTTGAGGGGGTAGAGGGCAAAGCGGATCACCAACGTCAGGAAGATGATGGCCAGTCCATAGCTGGGCACGATCCCGTAGAAAAAATCCAGGATCGGCAGCATGACGTTGTTGGAGAGAAATCCGACTCCGAAGTCCATGGGGGGTGCTGGCGAACGTCCGTAACCCATTGTAAGGGTTTCCGACCGGCTGACGAGGGCGTTTTCAGAGTTGAAGCGCTCCAATCAGCAAGAGAGACCTGGGCACTTGCCGGCCTCGCCAACCCTCCCCTTCTCCCAGGGGAGACTAGCCAAACGATTTCCCTGCCTTGCCGAGGGAGAGGGGCAGGGCGCGGCGGCATATCAGTGAAAAAGGAGGGGCTGCTTTGCCCCTCCCTCATCGTTCTGGTTAAACTTGGGGCTCTGGCAGCACCCCTTTTCTGGAAGCAAGAGGCGCTCTGGATGGGGATCCCTTTCCCCTGCCGACGGGACTACTTGACCTTGACCGTGGCGCCAGCTTCCTCTAGCTTCTTCTTGATCTCGTTGGCTTCCTCTTTGGGGATCCCTTCCTTGACCGGTTTGGGAGCAGCCTCCACAAGATCTTTGGCATCTTTCAGGCCCAAGCCGGTCAACTCGCGCACCACCTTGAGGACGGCGATCTTCTTATCCGCGGGGACAGCCTCGAGAATGACATCAAAGGCCGTCTGCTCTTCCACCGGTTCAGGCGCCGCTGCCGGCGCCGGCGCCGCTGCTGCTGCCACGGGAGCAGCCATGACCATGCCACCTGCCGGGGCAGCCGCACTGACGCCAAAGGCTTCTTCGATGGCTTTCACCAACTCGGAAGCTTCCAACAAGCTCAACGCTTTCAACTCTTCCAGGATCTTTTGAACACGCTCCGAAGCCATGGTCTTGTCTCCTCAGGGTAACGAAGTGGATAGGGTGGAATCGGGTCGATGAACCCAAGACAGGCCGAGCCCGTCAGGCCGCCTCCTTGTCGGCAATAGCCCGGATGGCCCTTGCCAGGGAGGCCGGGATTTCTTGGATACCGCGGGCCACCTGCGTAGGCACGGCATTGAGCCCAACCGCCAGTCGAGTGGCTACCGACTTGAGGCTGCCCGCCACCTGGGCCATGAGCACCTCCTTGGGCGGCAGCTCGGCGATGGCCTTGGCCTGATCCAAGGTCAGAGATAGCCCCTCGGCAGCGGCGCCGCGGAACTCGGTTTTCTTAGTTTGCTTGGCGAAATCTTGATACGCCTTCAGGGCTGCCGGAATATCGCCCCGGATCATGATAAAGGCCGTCGGCCCTGACAGGAAGGGAAGAATTCCTGCCCAAGCCTTTTGGTCGGCGACAGCCCGCCGCATCAAGGTATTTTTAACAACCATGCAGACAGCATCCGCCTTGCGCAGCTCCGCCCGCAGTTGGTTCATCTCGGAAACGGTCAGCCCCTTGTAGTCGATTACCAGCACCATTTGGCTGGCTTGCAACAGGGAGCGAACTTCATCGACCATCTCCGCTTTTTTCGCTAAAGGTTGCTTGCCCATACGCTCACCTCCTTTGTGGTCACTGGCTCACTGAGAGCCGAACAGGTGTTGCCGTCGGAAGGGGGTATCTGGAGCCGCCAAAGAGAATGCGCCTCAGCCATAGCCGAGACGCATTGAGGCAAGCGTAACCTAGCAGTCCACAACGGGATCCCTTAGCACTCCGCTCAAACCTCGGCAGGACATTAAGCCCCTTGGCCCCTGCTGTCTTCGGCTCGCTATTCGACTGTGGAAAGCTCTTCTCTGCCCAGATCCTCCGGAAAAATGGCCAATTCAAACGGCAAGCAACTGCCTTTGCCCCTTTGCAGCGCCGAAGCAGGCTTAAGCAACCAACTTCAGCTCTCGCAGAGCATTGATGTCAACCTCAATCGAGGGCCCCATTGTAGCACAAACATGTAGAGCTCGCCAATACTTGCCCTTGGCTCCAGGGGGACGGTTGCGATCAATGGACTCCTGCACGGCTTTCAGGTTTTCCAGCAGAGCTTCGACGGGAAACTTGCACTTGCCGAAGATCAAATGCACAATGCCGGTTTTGTCCGCCCGGTACTCCAGCTTGCCGGCTTTGAACTCCTTGATGGCTTGGGCCAAATCCATGGTGACCGTCCCGCCCTTGGGAGAGGGCATGAGGCCGCGCGGCCCCAATAGCCGCCCCAGCTTAGCAACCTGGGGCATCACATCGGGGGTGGCAATCAGCAGGTCGAAGTCGATCACGCCCTTGCCGATCTCCTCGATCAGGTCTTCAAAGCCCACCCGGTCGGCCCCTGCGTTCTGGGCTTCCGTAACCTTCTCGCCGCGGGCAATCACCGCCACGCGAATCTCCTGCCCGGTGCCGCGGGGCAAGACGACGGTGGTGCGCAACTGCTGGTCGGCGTACTTGGGATCGATCCCCAGGCGGATGTGAACCTCCGCCGCCTCGTCAAATTTGGCAGTGGCCGTCTCCTTCATCAGGGCCAGGGCTTCTGCGGGGGGATAGGCAATGGGCTTGACTTTCTCCCGCAAAGCTTGCATACGTTTGGACAGTTTTCGAGCCATAGTTTCTCCTCGGGGTGCTGGCGAGAACTTCTCTCCCCCATAATGGTCTGCCAAAACTTCCAGACAACAAAGACTAGAGATCCTTAAGTCGATCGACAATCAATCAACTATTGTCACCCCCATGCTGCGGGCGGTGCCGGCGATGATCTTCATGGCCGCCTCCACGTCACGGGCATTCAAATCGGGCAGCTTCTGCTCGGCAATCTGGCGCAGTTGCGCCCGCGTCAGGGATCCTACCTTGACTTTGTGGGGCTCACTGGATCCCGACTCAATGCCGAGGGCTTTTTTGATCAACACCGAAGCCGGCGGCGTCTTGAGGACGAAGGTGAAGCTGCGATCCTCGTAAATCGAGATCTCGACTGGCACCACCATCCCGGCTTGATCGGCCGTTTTGGCGTTATATTCCTTGCAGAAGGCCATGATGTTAACCCCGTGCTGGCCCAGAGCCGGGCCGATGGGGGGAGCGGGGGTGGCTTTGCCCGCTTGGATGGCCAGCTTGACCACTGCCACCAGTTTCTTAGCCATGAAACGCGGTTACACCTCTTTGCGCACTTGACCAAACTCTAATTCTACCGGAGTATCGCGCCCGAAAATCGAGATCAAAGCCTTGAGCTTGCCCCGCTCTGGGCTGACATCCACCACCTCGCCGTAAAATCCCTGGAAGGGGCCAGAGAGCACCTCGATGCGATCCCCAGGTGCCATGTCGATCTTGAGGGGCACTTCTTCCACCTCGACGCTGCTGAAGATGCGCTGGACTTCGCTGGGGCTAAGGGGCCGTGGCGTCACATGGCCGCGACCACGACCGTAGGCCCTTCTCTCTTCCGTGCCGACGAAGTTGATCACGTTGGGGGTGGTTTTCACCACCATCCAGGTGTCGTCGTTGAGATCCATGCGCACCAGCACATAGCCGGGAAAAATCTTTTCCTCTTGTTCCTGGCGCTTGCCGGATCGATCGAGCTTGAAGCCCGTCCGCTTCGGGATCACCACCTCGACAATCTGATCTGCCACATCCAGAGCCGCCGCCCGCTGCATCAGGGTGCTTTTGACTTTGTTTTCGCAGCCTGAAGCCACCTGCACGGCGTACCAGCGCAGGTTGCGGCGACCTTGACTTTCGCTTTCTTCCCCCTCCGCCGCCGTGCCCGCAGGCTCTAGGGGCTCGAGGCGGCCCCCCCGGCCTCTCCGCCGCTGCTCTGGCTCTGGGCTCATCACCTCACCTCCTCTCTGTATCTGTCTGTGTGCATGGGCCTCCTCTCCCCAAGTCCTTGGCAGGGGCCATCTGGGGAAAAACCTCACGAGAACAGTTGAGTGGCCAGCCAGCCGAACAGTTGATCGACCAGGTAGATGAACGAGGCGAAGGCCAACACAATCAGTAAAACTCCCACCGATTCGCTAATCAGTTGCTGGCGGCTCGGCCAAACAATTTTGGCCAACTCCGCACGGGTCTCTTGGAGAAAGCCTGGGATCCCTTTAGACTCAGTGGAACTGGAGTGGCCCCGGCTGGCGGGATCCAAACGCTGTTCCGTATCGGCTTTGCTAGAAGAGGTGCTTTTAACCACGGTGGTATCTCCTGATGGATCCCGAAAACGGTGCGCCACCTTTTAGCGCACGCAAGATCGGCTTAGCGATCTTAACAGATCTGTTGAGGGTGGGATCCCTCTCAAGGGTCGGGAGTGGACTCAGGCGTCAGCGCTCTGGGGGAGAGCACCAAAGGGCGGCGGGAGCGGTTGAATTGCTCTACCGCTGCGTCGATCCCGGCTTTGCTGTCCCAACGCGAGGCGGCATTTTGCCGGGAGAGAAACTCGGCGGCCCGCAGGAGGTCGTTCATGTCAATGCTGGTGCCGTCGAACAACTGGACGTTGCGGTCGCGGCGGATGGCCTCGTTGACATCTCCCCTTTGGGCCAGGGCAACTTCGGAGCTGGCCAGGATCCCCAGCAGAAGCAGACCCAGCGCTGCAGGGATCCCAAGCCGGCCAACAGGGGTGAAAGGGGAGCGGAGACGGTTTACAAACATCGATCCTGTTCCTCCACATCGGTGTGCTGCTCGGCCAGTCCCTCTGCCAGCAACTGTTGTTCTTCAGGCGTGAGGGGGCGTTTGGCCAACAGGTCTGGTCGCCTTCGCCAGGTGCGAACCAACTGCTGTTGCAGACGCCAACGGGCGATGGCTCGGTGGTCGCCTGAGAGAAGCACCGGCGGCACCTTGTGCCCTTGGAACTCCGGTGGACGGGTGTACTGAGGATACTCCAGTAGCCCCGTCTCGAAACTTTCGCTCCTCAGCGAATCTATCTTACCAACTGTGCCCGGCAAGAGCCGCACCACGCCGTTGATCAAGGCCAGCGCCGGGATCTCCCCCCCTGTCAGGACAAAATCGCCCAGCGACACCTCGCGGGTGGCCAGGTGTTGGCGGATCCGCTCGTCAAAGCCTTCGTACTGGCCACAGAGCAGGATGAGCTGCGCCTTTTGGGCAAGTTCTTGCAGCAGCGCCTGGTTCAGCGGTTGCCCCTGGGGCGTGAGCAAGATGATCTCGCAGGGATCCAGGCGGGGCAGGGAGGCGACGGCTGCAAAGAAAGGCTCTGGCTTGAGCACCATGCCCACCCCGCCCCCGTAGGGCTCATCATCGACCCGGCGGTGCTTGTCGGTGGCAAAGTCCCGCGGGTTGGTGCAGTGAACCTCGGCAATCCCCTGCTCTAGGGCCTTGCCCACCAGCCCGATGCGCAGCGGCGTTGCAAAAAACTCCGGGAAGAGGGTGATGACGTCGAACCGCACAAGACTTAGGAGGAGGCAGAGGGAGGTTCTGTGCGCAGCCGCTCTAGATCCAGGCGCAAAGACTCGATCTGGTGGATCAGTTCCATCAGCTCGGCCATCTCTTCTTTGGAGATAGGGGCAGAGCCGGCAGGGGAAGCCGTGGTCGGGGGGGTACTCTCAGCAGGAGCGGGCCTCTCGCTGTCTGGAACTGTGGCGGGGGCGTTGGCGGCTGGATCCCTGAGACTTTCAACGTAGCGGACAGCCTCCTGTTCGATCAGCTCCCCCTTTTGCTCCAGTTCTGCTGCCAGTTGTGCCAAGTCCATCGAGAGGCGGTTGAGGTTTTCGGCCCGCTTTTCCGGGTCTTGGAGGATCTCCACCAGGGCAGTGGCCGTGCCGTAAAAGATGTGGCGAGCCCGCGTGAACCAGTCAGAAGAGCGAGAACTCATGGCAGCAGTCAAAGGGGGTGGGGATCTCCATTCTAGGCAATGCCTGGCGGGTATTGCTTGAGGCGCTTGGAATATGAGAACGGGCTCAATCCACGGCGCGAATCTCGCCGCTGTTGAGCCGCTCCACAACCAATTCCAGCAGCTCGTGCTGATACATTTACGCTGAACACTGCTGAGCATTACTGCTCAGCGGTGAAGCGA